>JBIIUD010000520.1:0-3394 GCA_044340175.1 Verrucomicrobiaceae bacterium | reverse complement strand
CCACCCTAAGATGGATCAATTGCCTTTCGCTTTGCCCGCTGAAGCCTTCACCTGCGGCCCAAACTCCGTCTCCAGCATCCCATGCAATCGCTTCACCAGCGTCTCATGCTCGAGGTTGGTGATGACGTTGTGATACTCGGCTTCGTCGGTGCTGTAGTCGTAGAGTTCGGCGGTGCCGTCGCGGCGTTCGGTGAGTCGCCAGCGTGGGGTGCGGACGGTGCGACCGTTGCCCCATTGGCAGAAGGCACCGGGTTTGCCTTCAGCTTTCGGGTCCATGAGCAAGGGGAGGAAGCTTTTGCCATCGAGTGAAGCGGGCACGGGCAGTCTCGCGAAGTCGCAGAAGGTGGGGAAGAGATCGAGCAGCTCGACGAGGCCGCCTGCCTTGGCGTTCTTTGCGCCCTGCGGATGGCGCACGATGAGCGGGACGCGCAGGACTTGCTCATCAATGCTGTGTTTGCACCACTGACCGCGCCAGCCGAGGTGATAACCGTGATCGCTGGTGAAGACGATGAGGGTGTTGTCGAGTTGACCTTTGGCGCGGAGGTGATCGAGCAGGCGACCGATCTGCTGGTCGAGCGTGGTGACGGCGGCGTAGTAAGCGCGGAGGCCTTCGCGGTGATGGGCCTCGCTCATTTCAATGCCGGGCTCTTGCAGCAGAGAACCGGGCGGCAGGGGCGTGGCATCAGTGGGTGTCGTTTCAGGAGTGAACTTCGCCGGGTCGTGCTGGTCATAAATCGCGCGGGTGCTGTCCCAGGGCACATGCGGGGTGTGAAAACCGATGGCGGCAAAGAAGGGCTTTGAGGCATCGCGTTCTTTGTCGAAGAACTGGATCAAGCGCTCGGCACGCACCCAGTCGCCCATGGCCTCCTGAGAATCGGCCAGGCGGATGAGCGAGACGCGTTTCCGCTGCTGGCCGAGGTCTTCATCGAAGAAGGTATTTTGAGTGGGCAGCTTCGGGGTCATGTCCTCGCGCTTCACTCGCACGTCCCAGGCCTTTGGGTCGGTGAAGGCGTCGTTGGGGTCGTCGTGATCGATCTTGCCAATGGCGGCGGTTTGATAGCCATGCTCACGGAACCAGCGGCCCATGGTCATCGTGTCGGGATGCTCGATGAAATGGTTCGCCCGCGCATGGCGAGTGTTCAGCCCGAGCATGAACGATGTGCGGCTGGGCGTGCAAACCGCGCCCTGGCAGTAGGCCTTGGTGAACACGACACCTTCGGCAGCGAGACGGTCGAGATGGGGAGTGATGGCGGCTTTGTCTCCGTAACAGCCGAGGCGCGTCGCAAGGTCATCGGCGATGATGAACAGGATGTTAGGCTTCGATGGCTCAGCAGCGGTAAGATGCACCACAGAGGCAGCGAGGAGGAAGAGGAGACGAAGTGGTGACATGCAAGATGGGGGATGGCTAGGCAGGAGAAAAGAGGTTTCGGTTTGGTAAAAGATTGGGGGTAAAAGATGGAAGCTGGGGTTTCATTTTTTACCGCCCATCTTTTACCGGCGGTATTTCGTGAGTCGGATTTTCGACAAGGGAATGGGGACAGAGGAATCTGACTCAGACTATTTTTCTGTCGATTCGAGCTATTTCAGCAGGGGCTTCAGCTTCTCTGCATACACCGCATCATCGAGCGTGGCAGCAGTGGAAATGACGAGGAGAAGGAAAGTGGATCGGATCACCTTGAGAATACGGGGAACCCTTCAAACACTCGACAAAGCGGTTTAGGCGGGCGGGCCAAAGTCGATCATGAGCGGCGACGAAGACCGTCATACCGTGAATGAGACTTTCCGTTCTAATGATCGTCAAATCCCGCCAGCAAGCCGCTGGTCGCAAGCGCGGCCAAGGCCATGAGGCCACTGGGCATGAACTTACGACTCACCCACCAGCGGTAGCCAAAGAGGCAAAAGACACAGCCGACCATGAATCTCGCGACTGAGCGGGAAGTGGTTGCGCCGAAAAAGCCCCATGCGGCGAACGCGAGGAGGGCTGCGATAAGGCCACTCGCAAGCAGCGATGCCCGGCTCCCAGCTTTGAAGTAACCGACCAGTCCCCCAGTGAGAAGAACCGCGATAAAACCCCATAACACGATACCAAAATTAGTCATGGTGGGGAGACTAATGATTGTGACAAGAAAAGGCAAGGCTGCAACAGCCGGGCCGATCAATGAGAAGAGGGCGATTGTTTTTTCGCGTGACTCTTCTTTTCGATCAGGTGTTGGAGAATCCGAGGTTCCCGGGTTTGTCCGTGACTAGACAACGGCTCCAACTTCTTGGCAGGTCCATGTGGAAAGCGGGACAGGTTGCAGATTGGTAAAAGATTGGGGGTAAAAGATGGAAGCTAGGGTTTCATTTTTTACCGCCTATCTTTTACTGGTGGTATTTCATGAGTCGGTTTTTCGTTAGAGGAGCGGTAATGCTCTATCCCCATTCCCTTGTCCATCTTGGCTAGTGGAGCACTAGCAGCGGCTTCAATCGCTCGGCATACACCGCATAGCCCGCAGGCGAGAGGTGGATGTTGTCCGGGGTGAAGAGGTCTTTCTTGATGGTGCCGTCCGCGTTGGTGAAGTCGGCCCAAAGATCGAGGACTTTCACGTTCAGATCGCTGTCGAGCTTGAGGGGATCCAGGGCGGCGTTGGTCTTTTTGATGTCCTCGTAGAAGCGATTGCCGGGCGCATGAGCGGGCAGGATCTTCGCGATGATGATGGCGGCGGCGGGGAACTTCTCGCGCAGGTTCTTCAGGCACATCTCGATGCCTTTGGCGGCGGCTTCGATGCCGGTCTCGGGGGTGAAGAACATGTTGTTGTTGCCGATCATGAGCACGATGGCCTTCGGCTGTAAACCTTCGACACCGCCGTGATCGAGACGCCAGAGCACGTTCTGCGTTTTGTCACCGCCGATGCCGATGTTGACGGCTTTGAGCTCGGAGAAGTGCTTTTTCCAGGAATCACCCCACTGGATCGTGATGCTGTCGCCAACGAGCAACACATCGAGCGAACCTTGGTTCGCCTGCACGGTCTTCACATGAGCCTCGTGGAGCTTAAGCCACGAATCGCCGCCGAAGTGGCCTGCGGTGGGCACTTGGGGCCAAAGCTGCGGCAGATGCTTGTGCGACTCACGGCCAGGTCGGCGCTCATGTTCCGGCTTATCGACGACATACGCCCGTTCTTCTGCGGTGAGCGGCCAGCCGGTCTTTTGTGGCTCGGCGGTGGTGTGGGGATAATCGAGAGCCGCAGCGGTGGCGGCAACGAGGAGAAGGAAGGTGAAGCAGATCATCTGGGTGATACGGGGAGGTGCGCTGACACTCGACATTTGCGTGCATCGTAGCCTAGCCTTTCTAGGCTGGGTGCTGCAGGCCCATGCGGCGTCGCGTCGCTGCCGCATGGGAGTGTTTCATGATCGA
>JBIIUD010000016.1:0-13303 GCA_044340175.1 Verrucomicrobiaceae bacterium | reverse complement strand
AAGGGTTCGCGGGCGGCGTGGAAGGGGCTCACGCACGAGGTGATGTTGGTCGTGTCATTGCTATAGAGCACGCGAAACGGTGCCTTGGGGCGCGATTCCAAAGCCAGCAAGGGTGTGGCGGATAGGACGTGGAGGAAATGGCGGCGCTTCATTGGTTGAGTTTGGACATCTGCAATAACTGCTTGGAGAGTTCCTTCATGATCTCGGTATGTTGAGGATCTCCGGCGAGGTTGGTTGTCTCTTGTGGATCGTTGAGCTCGTCATAAAGCTCTTGACCGGAGGGCTTTTGTTGGAGGTCATGCCATTCTGTGTAGCGCCAGCGGTCGGTGCGGATGCTGCGGCCCATGTAGGGTGGTTTGCCGGTGCGGAGGTATTGGCTGAAGGCGGCTTTTTTCCAGGGTTGATCGGGGGTTTCGAGCAATGGGGCGAAGCTGGTTCCTTCGAGGTGTTTGGGTAACGGCAGATCGCAGAGCTGAGCGAGCGTGGGATAGAGATCGACGAGCTCCACGAGGGCTCGTGTGCGCTTTCCGGCGGTTTTCATGCCGGGATGGCTCACGAGGAGCGGGACGCGGGTGCCGTGCTCGAAGTTGGTCATTTTGGTGAAGAGGCCGTTTTCGCCGAGGTGGTAGCCGTGATCGCCCCAGAGCACGATGAGCGTGCTTTCACGCAGTCCGAGACGATCCAGCTCAGCGAGCACGCGACCAAGTTGCGCGTCCATGAAGCTGACGCAGGCGCGGTAGCCGCGGATGAGCTTCAAGGCCATGGCGTCGGAGATGGTGCCGTTTTCAGGCACGGTGCCGTAGCTGCGCAGTTCGTAGTTGTTGTGAAAAGCGGGCTCGGGAGCATCTTTGGGTCGCTGGGTATTCGCGGCGAGCTGAATCGAGGCTTCGGGATAGAGGTCCCAGTATTTTTGCGGACAGGTGAAGGGCAGATGTGGCTTCACAAAGCCGACGCCGAGGAAGAAGGGCTTTGCTTCGGCTTTGAGTCGCTGGAGGGTTTCGATGGCCTTGGCGGCGGTTTGCGCATCGGGATACGAGGCGTCGGGTTCATCGGCAGCTTCGAACGGAGCGGCGCGGAGTTGTTTGGGTTGTTGGGCCTTGGGCAGAGCTTTGAGCTGCTTCACATAGTCGAGCGATTCCTGGGTGAACCAGTGCTTGTAGGGCTCGCCGTGATACCAAGAGGGCTCGCTCCAGGATAGGGGATCGTCGCCGGGTTCGCGTTCGCTGTGGTGGAAGATTTTGCCGAGGGAGAGGCTGGTGTAGCCGTGGTTTTTGAAATGCTGCGGCAACGAGATGACATCGGGCATGTTGGGCCGCATGAAGTGCTGGTTGTCGAGCACGCCGTTCGTGTCGGGGCGCGTGCCGCTGAGCACGCTGCTGCGTGAGGGATTGCACACGGCAACTTGGCAATACGCCCGCTCAAACAGCATCCCCTGCGACGCGAGGCGGTCGAGATGCGGCGTCTTCATGTGTGCCGCGCCATAGCAGCCGAGTTCAGGACACAGATCGTCCACGGCGATGAAGAGGACGTTGAGAGGCGCTGCGAATGACGAATGCGGAATGACGAATGACGAAAAGAGAAGGATGAAAAGATAGCGCATGAGAATCACGGTTTTGTCTTCTTCGCCTCAGCTTCGCGCAGGCGTTGGACCTTCGGTTTGTAGCCGATGGAGAGGTTGGTTTGGGTGGAGCGGAGGTGGGTGAGGAGTTTTTCGCGCATGGAGTTTAGCGTTTCACGATGCGCAGGGTCGGTGGCGAGGTCGTGCTGCTCGAGGGGATCGGTTTCGAGGTCGAAGAGGTATTCGCGGTCTTCATCGGCCCAGTATTTGAAGCGGTCATCGCGGGCCATCATGCGCAGCGGGGCTTTGTCGCCGATCTCGCTGATGGCGATGGGGCGGAGGCGCTCGCTTTGACCGGTAGCGATGGGCAGGAGTGACTTGGCAAAGCGACCGGGGGTGAGCTCGCCGCCGATGGCTTCGACGATGGTGGGATACACGTCCATCATCTGCACCGGGGCCTTGCTGCGGCCGGGTTTGACATGGCCGGGCCAGCGCAGCACGAGCGGCACGCGGACGGATTCTTCATAGAAGCGGCCCTTCGTGAGATAGCCGTGTGCGCCCATCATTTCGCCATGATCGGCGGTGACAATGACGAGCGTGTTGGCCCAGGTGCCACGCGCTTTCATGGCGTCGGCCAGGCGCGCGATGTTGTCGTCCACGAGGGCCATTTTGCCGAGGTAGTTCGCCAGCATGGCGCGTGTCTCGGTGTGATCGAGAGCGTGGCCTTCGCGCAGGTATTTCGGCGGCACGTTCGCGGGCAGGGTGAGCTTTTCGGGATCAAACATCGTGGCGTAATCGCCGGGCGCATCCAGCGGCGGATGTGGCGAGTGCAGGCTGACGACGAGGCAGAGAGGCTTTTCTTTTGGCTGCGCACGGATGAAATCGACCGCGAGGCCGGTGGTGAACCAGTCATGGTAGTCCTCCGTTTTGACCACGCTGGCACGCGGGGCGAACTCGCCGTTTACATAGCGACCATGCAGGTCATCGGCCACCGACTGGAGGAGGCCGAGCTTTTGCAGGTGCTGCGAATAGGGATCGCGCCCCTTGGTGGAGTCCGGCGGGCCGGGAATGTCCGCGACGTGATCGAGGCCGAGCGCTTTGAAGAAGGCACCGCTGTTTTTGAACTGCTCATGCCACGCCGGGCCTGCGGTCCAGTGTGTCTTGCCGATCTGTGCGGTGGTCCAGCCAGCGCGTTGGATGTCGAGGAACATCGGCGCGTCCTTCGGCTGCGGGTAATAGCCTGCGGCATTTCCCCAGAGGCCGTGGCCGGCATTGTGCGGGTAGAGTCCGGTGAGCAGGGACACCCGCGCTGGCATGCACACGGGTGAGGTGGTGTAGCAGGCATCGAAAATCATGCCTTCACGAGCAAGGCTATCGAGATGCGGCGTGCGCACTTCATTGTTGTCCCAACTCACATACCTCGGGCTCCACTGGTCAGCGATGATGACGAGCACATCTGGCTGCTGGGTCGGATTATCGGCAGCTTGCAGGCCTGCAATCGTTGAGAGTAGCAGCGTGGTGATGAGCGCGAGAGTGTGTTTCATGCGTGGCACCGTTTGTAACGACGGAAGGTGTCACAAACTGCACAATCTTTCCGCAACCTCTGACTCGCAAGACTTGCCGCACATCAACGAACGGGCTTGGTGCCATGGATCGGTGCTAGGGATGAAGGAGCAAGTGCTCGCAGCTCAGCCAGCTTGGAGGCGTGTTCGGGTTGGGTGGCGAGGTTGGTCCACTCATGGGGATCGGTCTCGATGTCGTAGAGTTCTTCGCCGCCGTCGCGGTAATGAATGTAACGCCAGCGCTCGGTGCTGAGGGCGTAGTTCTCGGGATGATCGAGATGGGTAAGCGCGGCGTGTGGCCACGGGGCGTTGGGATCGCGGAGCAAGGGGACAAGGCTCCGACTTTCGATGTCGGGCTTGGCGGGCAATCCACAGAGGTCGGTCAGCGTGGCGAAGAGATCGACGAGGTTCACTGGGCGCTGGCAGACAGAGCCAGCTTTTGTGCCTTCGGGTAAACCTACGGTTCCTTTGGGCACGCGCACCATGAGCGGCACGCGAGCGCAGGCACGCCAGCCGGTGAACTTTTGCCAATGCTCTTTCTCACCCAGATGCCAGCCGTGATCACTCCACAGCACGACGATGGTATTGTCGCGATGCGGTGATTTTTCCAGAGTGTCGAGCACGCGTCCGAGCATGGCATCAGCAAAATGGATAGCGGCGAGGTAGGCCTGGATGCCTTGCTTCCATTGCTTCTGCTCCTGGATGTGAGTGAAGTAGCGATTGCGTGCGAGGCGTTGACCTTCGGCAGGCACATCGTCGAGATCGTCGGCTTTGTAACCAGACGGGAGCTGGATGGAATCGAGCGGGAAAGGCTCGAAGTATTGCTTTGGTACAAACCACGGCTCATGAGGTCGATAGAGACCGCAGGCGAGGAAGAAGGGTTTGTCATGAGGGCGCTGAAGTTGTTCGCCAATCCACTTCGTCACCAACCAGTCGCCGCCGAACTGTTGGTCGGTGACATCGAGTGCGGCCCAATCGGTCTCAATGTATTGCCACTCGCCAGCGCGTGGCAGATTCACCGGACGCTGCTTCGGGTAAAACGTGCGGGGGAAGGGATCGTCCTTTGCTTTGTCGGGAAAGTAATCATCCCAACTCTGCGGATCGATGACGTAATGCAGCATCTTGCCCGAGCCTGCGGCCCAGTAGCCGTTGTTGGCAAAATAACGTGGCAGTAGCTCCGCCTCCGGCAGCACCTCACGCATCTTTTGTTGGTTTCGATACAAGCCGGAACGATGTGGCGGCAATCCGCTGAAGATGGCGGTGCGGGAGGGATTGCACGAAGCAGCAGAACAGTAGGCATTCTTGAAAAGCACGCCGCTCTTTGCGAGTCGATCGAGGTTCGGTGTCTTCGTTTGTGGATGACCGCCCATGCAGCCGATCCAGTCGTTGAGGTCGTCGACCGCGATGAACAGGACATTGGGCTGGGCCGATGCTGTGGTGAGCTGAGAGGCGAATAACGTCAACAGCAGCAGTGTGATGAGTTTCCAGTTCATGGATGATCAATGACAAACGCTGGTCGAGAAAGCAGGCCTTTTGCTTGTGCTCCGTAGTAGTTCGAGCGCCAGAAGTTCTTCAAGTCGGCGGCGGTGATGAGTTGGATGCCAGGGGTGGCGACGGCGGGATTGCAGAGGATGTAGAGATCGTCCTGCGCGATGTAGCCGCAGACGCTCAGCGTGTGTCCGGCGAAACCACCAGCGTATTGCGGGCCGATGTATTTGAAATCGACCACCACGGGGCGTCCGGCGTCGAGTTCGCTCTTTAGCATGTCGGTGGCCTTGATGAAGCCGTCGTCATCGGGCGTGTAGGTGACGAGTTTCCATTGCTGGCCGATTTTCTTCGAGGCATCGAGCAGGTGCCACCAGTCGGTGCCGGTGCCGAGGGGCGATGGGCAGAGTTTTTTGAAGTCCCAGCCGCCGAGTGTGGCTCCCTGAAAACGGGCGAAGGTGGCGCAGGCGGTGGAGCCGCAGTTGTTGTAGCCCTGGAGGATGTGCGGCATCTGCACGAAGGCGAACTTGCCCGGCTCACCCTTGCGCTGGCGATGCTCGATGAGCTTCAAGAGGTCGGCACCTTGCTGAGCGGAGGCATTGTCGGAAGGCTGTGCAGGATGACCGGTGGTGCCGGTGGGCTGGAGTTGAGAGGCTTTGGTCCAGCTCTTCTTTGCTGTTTCTGCGTCGCCTGCTTGAAACTGGAGTTCACCGAGGAAAACGAGCCCGCCAGCATTGCCTAGCTCTGCCGCACGCTCGGCGAGGCTGCGGGCTTTGGCAGGATCTCGGGGCACACCTTCGCCTGCGTGAAAAGCCATCGCGGCAGCGGCTGCGGCACGTCCGTGACCTTTCGCTGCGGCTTTTTCCCACCATTCGAGACCTTTGGCACAGTCTTGCTCGGTGCCTTGAGCGCCGTAGTAGCACTGGCCAAGATTGAAGGCGGCTTGGGCTGATTCATCCGCTGCCTCTGTAAAGTAGGCGAGAGCGAGTGCGGTGTTGCGCTTCACCACTGCGCCGCGCAGGTAGGCAAAGCCGACAAAGTCCTGCGCATCCGCGTTGCCCGCATCCGCCGCTTTGTGCGCCCACTGCATGGCTTCGGTATCATTCTTGGCGATGCCTTTGCCATCGCGCAGACGAATGGCGAGAGCGATCTGTGCTTGGGTGTCGCCATTTTGGGCGCGGGTTTGCAGGGTGGTGATTTCATCGGTGGCAGACACAGTTTGGCTCATGAGTATCGTGGCAAAGAGGAGTGGAAGAGGGCATTTCATTATGGGTACATGATCTGATCCATTCGAGATGGAGTCTTGATCTTTCTGCCCTCTGGATCGGTCAAAAGACGCACAATGCCAAAACGATTGGAAGTCACACCTAGCATGGACGTTTTTGAAGCGTTCTCCTTGCATGACAAAAGTTACACGAGCGCTCTCTGGTCTCCTTTCCAAACAAGGGTCGCTGCTGATCGATACTCGGCATGTGGAGTTGATCGTCGATCTTATGCATGACACAGCTTTCTTCATCAAGGATGGGTTGGGGCGTTACCTTGTGGTAAATCAATCGCTCGTTGAACGGCACGGCCTCAAATATAAATCCCAAATGGTTGGACGACGTCCCTGCGATGTTTGCCCCGGTGATTATGGGCGCATTCCCACAGAGCAGGACGAGCATGTGCTGCGCACTGGGCAGCCCATCGTTGAGCGGTTGGAGCTTTTTTGGCGCAGACCCAATGTGCCCGTGTGGGGACTCACCAGCAAGCTACCCATTCGCGATGAAAACGGATGCGTGACGGGTCTCATCGGTATCTCGAAGGACCTCGCGGCACCGGTGAGTCGTGACGATGTCTCGCCTGAGGTCGCACGCGTCTTACGCTACCTTGAATCCGCCTACGATGATCCGGTGAGTCCATCCACTCTTGCACGTAAGGCGAGCATGACGGCGGCTCGCTTTGCCCGTATCATCAAGCGCATCCACGGCATCAGTCCCATGCAGTTGATCACGAAGACACGCATCACGGTGGGTTGTCGGTTGTTACGTGACACAGAGGCCAGCATCGCGCAGATCGCGCTTGATTGTGGTTTTGCAGATCACAGTGCTTTCACGCGTGCTTTTCGCGCCGTGACTGGCATGTCGCCGAGTGAGTATAGGCGGCTGAGTCCCTGAACCTGTCGTCTTGCATCCTTGCTGTCTCTAAGCAATGAATCACTCATGATTCGCCTGATTTATGCGTCGGTTTGCAGTTTAGTCATCGCAGCGACTCCTGCCGCTGCTGAAGCCGTGCCAGTGAAGATCGTGCCCGGTGTCGGGATCATGCGGGGTGGCGAGCCTTACTTTGTGAAAGGGGCGGCGGGCGACAAGCATTTGGATGAGCTCGTGGCCACGGGCGGAAACAGTTTCCGCACCTGGACCACGAATGGCCTGGGGCCGATCCTGGATGATGCGCAGAAGCGAGGTCTGACCGTCTGCGCAGGCATCTGGTTGGAGCCGGAGTGCAGTTGGTTCTCGTATCAAAATCTCGAGCACTGTGGACGTCAGTTGGAGCGAGTGAAGAAGGAGGTGGTTGCCTATCGTGATCACCCAGCCCTGCTTTTTTGGGGCATCGGCAATGAGGCTGAAGGAGACGGCAACAACATGGCTTACTGGATTCAAATTGAGAGGTTGGCGAAAGCGGTGAAGGAATTGGACCCAGCGCACCCCACTTTCACCGCCCTTGCAGGGCTGCAGCCGTTGAAAATGGCAGGCCTCAATGCGCTCGCTCCCAGCCTCGACTTTGTTGGCATCAACACTTATGGCGCCCTGCCAGCGTTGCGGGATTATTTGGCAAAAGAAAAATGGACCCGCGCGTGGGTGGTGACGGAGTATGGGGCGCGCGGCTTTTGGGAAAGCCCGCGTGCGAAGTGGGGGGCACCGATTGAACCATTCAGTGGTGCAAAAGCTGAGGTGATCCGTAAAGGCTATGAAGCGGCCATCAAACCTGGTGGCGATTGCTGGGGTGGCTATGTTTTCCTTTGGGGTCAGAAGCAAGAGGCGACCTCGACTTGGTTTGGCATCTTTACTGAGAGTGGGGAAACGACTGCGATTCGCGATGTGATGCACGAGCTTTGGATGGACCTGCCGCCGCCTGATCGTGCACCTGAGTTGACTAGTCTCACCAGCGACGTTGCAAAAAAGGAGATCACAGCAGGCAGTGAATTCACTGCCCATGCCGAAGCCGTCGATCCTGATGGTGATCCACTCACTTACCATTGGACAGTCAGCCCTGAATCTTCTGGTCGCGACAACAACGGCAAGGAGCGTCCCACTAAGCCTCTACCTGAGTGTGTCATCACCGTCGAAGGGCCATCCGCAAGCTTTCACGCCCCAACCAAGCCCGGAGATTATCGTGTGCACTTGCTCGTGACCGACAATCGCAAACGCGCTGCTACGGGAAACTTTCCGATTAAGGTGAATTAGCTGATGGTACTCCCCAAAGGTTCTCAAGTAGCTTGAACATCTCTGGATCGTGCTTTTTCAGTTCATCACGGGTGAAGGGAAAAAAGTCATTTTGGCTGAAATAGGCTTCTGTCGACTCGGCGAAGTACTCCTGTGGCGTGCTCATGGCGTAGGCACGTTCCAGGTGGATGCGACCAATGCTGTCCTTGCGTTGGACTTGGTCATACTTGCCGCTGGACTTGGCTTTATCGTAAGCGGCTTTGATTTGCAGGTTGCCATAGCTCATGCGCAACGTGCGATGATGAAAAGCATGAGCGAGTTCGTGAAGGGCAAAGTTTGGCATGCGGCGACATTCCGCCTCAAAGATGGCTACGTTGGTGAACTCGATGCCCTTCACCATCGCGGGATTGCGGCCGTTTTCCATCAACCAATCGGCACCGGGATGGTATTCGGCACGGGGCGGCACGTGCGGATACTCGGGATTGATCCACATCGGCACCTTTTGCAGTTCCACGACGGCTTTGGTAGGCACGACGCTCACGATCTCTTCCAACTGCGCTTGGAGCAGCTGCAGGGCTTTGTTCAGCGCGGCGGCGTCGATTTTCGGGCTGATGTGCAGCGTCCAGCCGACGAGGTTTTTCGTTTCGTGAGCTTTATTGGCGGCATCGGATCTCGCGCGGGCTTTGGCGCGGATGAGTTCGCGAGCTTTTTCGAGATGCGGCGGCCAGGTGAACTTGGGTGCTTGTTTCGGATCGTAGCCTTCGAGATGGCCGGTGAGGCGGGTTTGCGGCTTGGTGTATTTGAGAACGGTGTCGCCGAAGACCTCGCGACACAGCGCGGCGAGACCGGGATCGTAGTCGAGCAGTTCGGCGCGGGTGTTGACGTGG
This sequence comes from Verrucomicrobiaceae bacterium, assembly GCA_044340175.1. GTDB lineage: Bacteria > Verrucomicrobiota > Verrucomicrobiia > Verrucomicrobiales > Verrucomicrobiaceae > JAGRPD01. The sequence continues at coordinate 4,386 of JBIIUD010000016.1, read as the reverse complement.
TTGTGGTCGTGATCGTTTTCGCGGTTGTTGTCGAACCAGCTCTGCACGCCTTCAGCGAAGTATTCGTGATGGTTCACGCTGGCGTATTTGCCCTTCCAGAGGCCGGCTTTCATCGCGGCATCGTAGCTGGCCTTCACACGTGAATCAAAAGTGGCGTCCACATTGCTCATGCCGCGCAGGTGGATGTTATGAGCGAGTTCGTGGATGAGGATGTTTTCCGTGCTGTAAGGATCGCCTTCGTAAGCGAGCAGATTTTCCTCCGCGCAGGAGCAGTAGGGATCCGTGTGGCTACCGCCCATGCCGCGGGCACGGGCATCGCGAAAATCACGCGTCGAGATGCCATCGTAACCTTCGAGCGCTTCATCGGCGAGCCAGGCCCACTCGGGTTGATCGCAGGTGAACTCGTTGTGCGCAAGGATGCTGAGCCGCGCACCGCTTTTCACCATCGCCTCGCGCACGTCGAGCCGCCTCGAGAGCATCATGTCGATGATGTAAACGGCCTCCTTCAGCGCATACGGACTCACTTTGCCCGAAGCGACGACCGGAAAGCCGCCTGCGCTGGCCTGCTGTGTGTAAAATGCCGGCACGCCGCCCACGCGAAAGGCCTGCACTCGCACCTCGGCCGTCACGAGGCTCTCCTTTTTATCGTCGCGACCCACCACGGCAAAGCGATGCCCGAGCGAGGTGCTCATTATTGTGCCCTTGCCCGGCGGCACGCTGCCATTCGGAATACGCTCGCCTTTGTCATTGATCCAAAACACGTCCACGACCTGCGTGCTGCCATTGATGATCTGGAGCTTCGGCCGGTCCAACGCTGCGTGAAGTGGCGCCGCCATCATAAAAATGACAGCGATTAAAGGCAAGACTTTGAAACGTGGCATGACTTCATCAAGGGTGAAGTGCCATGTGGGCTGTGTCTTGACGAGTAAGTGAGGAAGATCGGTGGAAAGTCGCATAGTTTGCAAACGTGATGAAAACCGTGGCTTGGTGTCGGATGAATAGGCTCAGAAATAATGATGATGGATTTTGCAACGCTGCTAGGCATCCGTTCGCCGACAGGAGCGTTGTTGGTGGACGCTCATCTCGTCGAGCAGATTGCCGACTTGATGCACGACACGGCGTTTTTCATCAAAGAAGCCTCAGGACGCTATGGGTTGTCAATCAATCACTCTTGGAGCGGCATGGTTTGTCGGACAGAGCCCCAGATGATCGGCAAACGTTACTGCGATGTGTGCCCGGATGATTTTGGCTGCATTCCGACCGAACAAAATGCGCGAGTGATCAAACGCATTCACGGCATCAGTCCAATGCAGTTGATCGCCAAGACGCGCATCACGGCTGGTTGTCGGATGTTGCATGAATCTGCGCTTCGGTTGCGGAGATCGCACTGGAATGCGCCTTCTCCGATCACAGTGCCTTTACCCGGGTCTTTCGCGCGGTCACAGGCATGCCGCCCACTCAGCATTGGCGGATGAAGCCCAAACGGTGATGCTGTGCTTCATGGTTTCAAATGTCGCACCAGGAACTCCAGGCGAAGCCGTGAGCCATAAGGCGTCTCAGCCGCGCCGTGGCCGGTGCCGATGATGGGCATGAAGTCGAAGGATTTGCCCGCTTTTTGAAGGGCGCCGACGACTTGAGTCGTGCTGGCGGGATCGACGTTGGTATCGAGCTCGCCGACGATGAGGAGGAGTTTGCCTTGGAGCTTGTGTGCGTCTTCGACGTTGGAGCTGAGCTTGTAGCTTTCATCAATGGGCCAGCCCATCCACTGTTCGTTCCACCAGATCTTGTCCATACGGTTGTCATGGCAGCCGCAGTCGGCGACAGCGACTTTGTAAAAGTCGTGGTGATCGAGCAGAGCACGCATGGCATTTTGACCGCCGGCGCTGCCACCGTAGATGCCGACGCGGCTCAGGTCCATACAGGGGCGTGTTTTGGAGGCTTCAGTGATCCAGAGTTTTCGGTCTGGGAATCCGGCATCTTTGAGGTTTTTCCAGCAGACATCATGGAAGGCTTTGCCACGATGATTGGTGCCCATGCCGTCGAGTTTGACAACGATGAAGCCTAGCTCAGCGATTTGATGCATGCGGAGGAGGCGATCAAAGTCCTTGGGCGCGAATGAACCGTGAGGCCCGGCGTAGATGTCCTCGATGATGGGATATTTTTTGGAGGGATCGAACGTTGAGGGCTTGATGAGGATGCCGTGGATGTCGGTTTTGCCATCGCGACCTTTGGCAACGAAGCGCTCGGGTAGTGTCCAGCCTGCGGCGAGCAGAGCCGAAGCATCGGCTTTCTCCAATTCGCAGACGAGGCTGCCATCGCTGCTGCGGCGGAGTTCGATGATCGGGGGATGATCGGCGCGGGACCAAGTGTCGATGAAGAAGTCGCGTTTCGGTGAGAACTCGACACGATGATTGCCGTCGCCTGTCGTGAGATGTTGGAAGCCGCTGCCATCAAGGTTCACTCGGCAAAGATGCGCTTGATAGGGGTCTTCTTCGGGACGCAAACCACTCGCTAGGAACCAAAGCTCCTGCTTGCTATCATCGACATGCAAAACCTCGCGCACTGGCCATTGGCCTTTGGTGATTTGATGCTTCGGTTGACCTGTTTTGATGTCGTAGAGCCAGAGGTGGCACCAGCCGTCGCGTTCGCTCATCCAGATGAGTTCGCCGCTGCTGTGCCGCCAGTGCCGCCAGCTTTTGCCGGAGTAGTGGATGAAGGTCTTTGACGTTTCCTCCACGACCACACGCACTGCGCCTGTTTTGGCGTTAGCGGCGAGGATGCGGTAGAGTTGATGGCCGCGCTGGTTGTAGTCGAAGTAGAACTCGCGGCTATCAGGTGTCCAGGTCACGTCGAGTTTGCCGGACTCAGTGAACGGATTCTGATAGAGGTCGCGTGGCACAGGGATCTTCCGGCCGTCGGAATGAACGATGACGAGCTGAGGCTTCGGCAGAGGGTCACCCGGCTTGATGTAGTCGATCACTTTCGTCTTCGGCTGGAGACCGTCTTTGGGCGAAGATTCAACAAGGGTGATTTGGCGTTTGGGAACGGTCTCCGACTCGCTGGTGACGTGGCAGGAGCCGTCTGGGGCCTTGCCTGCTGGCTCTGGTTTCTTGGGCTCTGGCTTGGCTTTGCGGAGACCTTTGCCGTCTATGATCAGCGTTTGCATCTGTGCCGCGCCTTCCACCACGGCTAGGTGCTCACCTGTGCGGCTGGTGATCAGCCACACATGGCCCTCGAAGGTGTGCTGCTCGCGTTCCGCGCCCGCTCGGATGCCGCCGTAGCGGATGTGCTCGCCTTCCTGATTGATCCAAAACAGGTCCACGTCTTCCCCAAGCTTGTTGATGAATTTGAGTCCTGAGTCTTCACCCGTGTGCCGAGTGGGACGCAGCTCGACTTTGAGCACGGAGGTTCTCGTAGCTTCCTGCTCGGGCAATCCAAGCGCCTCTAACGAGTCGGCGGTGCGGCGGGTTCCGGTCGTCGCATCGATCCGGACGAATTCATGGGTGGTCGGGCCGGTTTGCACGCGATACCAGAATGTTTTGCCATCGGGCAGCCAGTTGGCTTTGATGCGGTCGCGGAAAACAGTGTTTTCGGTGCGCTTCGGGAGGTCGGTGATTTGGGCTACCCCAGAGGGCACGGAGAGGCACAGAGATAAGAAGAGGAGAATTCGGTTCATGCTTGCTCTCGGTACGCCTCTATAACCTCTGTGTTAGTTCCGATCCCGAGGCGGAAGGGATCTGATGGATCGAGCAGGAGCGTTGATTCGGCGGTGATAAAAGCCTGCCCGGTGATGGTGGGGATGATGCCGTTTTCGGTTAGTTCGTAGGTTCCCTCGAAGACGCTGCTGAGGATGCTTTCCTGGTGCCATAATTCGCCAGGGGCGAGTTTGCCATCGGCAGCGAGACAGGCGAGTTTGGCGCTGGTGCCGGTGCCGCAGGGGGAGCGGTCGTATTCGCCGCCGGGGCAGAGTACGAAATTGCGACTGTGGTTGCTGGGGTTGTGAGGAGGGGCGAAGAGTTCGATGTGATCGACTTCAGGGTAGCCCGAGGCACGGACGGCTTCGCGGATGTCGAGACTGGCTTGGGTGAGTTGGGGGATGTTTTGAAGGGTCAGGTCGAGACCGTGATCGGCGACGAGGAAGAACCAATTGCCGCCCCAGGCGATGTCGCCCGTGACGCCGCCGGCCAGCACGGACTTGGCTTTGCGATAGGAGAGGACATTGCGGATGCTGACTCGGTCATCGGCGTGCAAAGTGGCGGTGACGATGCCGACCGGGGTTTCGATTCGGTGTTCGCCAGCGGAGATGCGACCGAGGTGTTTGAGGGTGATGATGAGGCCGATCATGCCGTGGCCGCACATGCCTAAGAGGCCGACGTTGTTGAAGAA
>JBIIUD010000518.1:0-3400 GCA_044340175.1 Verrucomicrobiaceae bacterium | reverse complement strand
CTCCCGTGTCACCTCAGCCACCAGACTCCAAGCATCCGAGAAAAAGGGCAGCTCTACCCGTGCCATCGTTTGTTGGGACAGGGTTTTCTTAGCCTGCTCAGCGGCCTCGATCAGACGGACACGCTGACTCACATCCAGATCCTGCCAAGCAACCGCTCCCGCACCCGCAGGCGCTGCTTTCTGCCAAAGTGCCTCCGCCAGCGCCCGGTCCAGGTCATCTCCACCCAGCCGCGTATCACCAGCCGTGGCCAGCACCTCAAACACACCCTCCCTCAACTCCAGCACCGACACATCAAAGGTGCCCCCGCCCAGATCATAAACCGCGATCCGCCGCCGACCCTCCAACTTGTCCAGCCCATAAGCCAGCGCCGCCGCTGTCGGCTCACTCAGAATCCGTTCGACCTTCAACCCCGCCTGCTCACCCGCCTCGCGTGTCGCCATGCGTTGGGCGTCGTTAAAAAAAGCCGGCACCGTGATCACCGCCCGCGTCACCTCCTGCTCCAGTGCCCGCTCCGCCACCGTTTTCAAATGTCGCAAAATCGCCGCCGAAACCGCCACCGGTGTCAAGCCCAGCGCCTTCAGATCATACGGAGGCTGCCAGCCCGCCTCTCCAGGCCGATGTCCGATCAACCGCTTCACCGAGGTCACCGTCCGCCCCGGCTCCAAAACCCGCCGCCTGAGCGCCGCCGCCCCGACCGTCAACGTCCCATCCCCCGCCACATGCACCGCCGAGGGCGTGAGTCGGCTGCCATCTGCATCTGCCAGCAAGATCGGAAACCCACTGTCCACCACGCCCACCAGCGAGTTGGTGGTGCCGAGATCGATTCCGAGAATGAAGTCAGACATAGGGGTTGAGAGGGGTGCAAACAGGGGAGGAGGCAGCACTGGCTAGAGCCACCCGATTCCGATGCCAGGGGCAAAGCGGAAGGTCAAGTGGCCAGCTCAACTAGGCGCACCTGGAAAATAAACAAGTCTTAATAAAATGCAGTGAGGCGACTGGTTATTAAAATTACAATTCAGTTTGACAAAGATTATAGAAAAAGATAATTTGTCTCACCAGTGCGACTCAGATCAGCACCTTTGACTTCTCAAAATGAAAACCTTTCTTGGAATCTTTCGCATCGCCGTCATGGCAAGCATCGCTTGTTGGCTAATCTCCGCTGGCGGCACCGACGCGAGTGCCTCCGCTTCGACCCCGCTGGGTAAGGTCCAGGCTGCGCCGACCTCGCAGACCACGGGTGCCGCGCTGATGCTGGGGGCTTACGGCTTCCTGTTCATGCTCCGCCGCCGCAGCCTGCGCTAAGTGGTGGACCGTTAAAGCGCTCCTTTTGAACCGGCCCTGGAGATGATCCGCGGCCGGTTTTTTCATTTCTTGGCAACTTGTTGAACCAAATCCTGTTCATGCGGCGTCGCCACTGCTATAGGTAAACACTTACAAACCCTCATCTCACTATGGCACAAGCAATCATGGACCCCGAGGAAGTGCGCCGGTTCGCCAAAGAACTGAAGCGCTTCAATGACGATATCCAGGCCCGTGCGCAGTCTCTGCACACTCGTTTTGCCAACCTCTCCTCCACCTGGCAGGATCAGGAGCACGAGAAATTCGCAGAGGAGTTCATCACCACGATGAAGGCCCTCAAAAAATTCACCGAGATCTCCGAGCGCCACACCCCCTTCCTCATGCGCAAAGCGCAACGCATCGACGAGTACCTCAATCAGCGATAACGTGTGTCCGAGTGCTCGTGTTCCGTTTTCCGCGGAACACGGAACACGGAACACGGAACACGAAAAAACGAGAAACCGTTCTTATGACCGAAGCCCGAGTCCGCTCCCTCGACGCCCTCAACACCTGGCGTTCCAGCCTCATTGTGTTTCAGACGAAAGCGCGGCGCGGTGTCTCCCAAGTCACCGATGAAGTGAAGCGTCTGCGCCAATGGCTCGAGCTAGAGCAGCGCACGCATTGGGAGATGGAAATCAAAAAACGCTCCCGCAAAGTGGACCAAGCCGGACAGGAACTTCTCACCGCGCGCAACTCCACCATGCGCGGCACCCTCATGGTCCAGGAGCAGGCCCTTCGCAAAGCCAAAGCCGCCCTTGCCGAGGCCGAAGACAAACTCCGCCGCACCAAACGCTGGTGCCAGGACTACGACCGCGTCGTCCAGCCCCTGCTCAAAAAGCTCGAAAACCTCCATTACTACCTAGAGCACGACCTCCCCAAAGCCGTCCACCTCATGGCCCAACTCACCCGCGCCCTCGAAGGTTACCGCGAAACGACCCTCGACTCGTCTGTGCCGCCCACCCCAAACTTGTAAACAAGGAACCCAGAACCAGGCACCAAAAACTACCCCCATGTCCCACCGCGTCAGCTCCTCCGGTATCGACGAAGCCATCAAAGAACTGATGGCTGCCTGGAGCCATACCCGCGACTCCTGGCGGGACCAGCAGGCCCTCGCCTTCGAAAAGGACTTCCTTGAAAAACTCCCCGCCATTGCCAATCAAGCTCGCGGTGCCATCGACGAACTCGACACCGTCATGCGTAAAATCCGCCAAGATTGCGATCCCCAAACCTGACCCCCTCCCTTCATTTTGAGCGCACGCCAGACCCTCGACCACCTCCACCAGCTCCGTCAAAACGCCGCCGCCATCGCCGCGCGGGAGCAAGCCCTCGTCAAAGACCTCCGCTCCCGTCGCTTTGCCGTTCAGCGGAGAAAAGAGGCCGGCGAGGAGACCCAGCAGATCCAGCTCGACCAGGCCAGGCAGGAGATCGAGTCCGCTTACGGCGCCACCGCAGAGACCTACCGCCAGCGCTACGAAGCCCGCCGCCAGCGTGTCGAGCGGGTCAGCAATACCGCCCGCCGGAATCTGCCCAAACGCATCGAAGAAGAGCGCTCACGTTACCTCGGACAGCTCCAGTGGCGCCGACGAAAGGCAGATGCCCAGCACCAGACCGACTGGAAAAAAGTGGAGTCCCGTCTGACTCAGTGGGAAGAGGGCCTATCCGAGATCACCCAACGCCTGCGCCTTCAAGAGAAGCGCTCCCGCATCGCCCTCGGCAGCCACAGCGGGTTAAAGGCCCTGCTCCCACCCTCCGGCACCCCTGCCCCCGTGGAGACACCCGTCACCGAGTCACGGGATACCCTGCTCGCCACCCTCAACCGCCAGAGTGAAACCGTCGAGACCAACCTCCGCGCCTACCTGAAGCACGGCCTCGCCAGTCTCTTCCGCACCGCTCCCTTGTCCGCCTTCATCATCGTCGCCCTGGTCGTTGGTGGCATCGTCATCGCCGCACTTGGCACCACGCCCCAGGGACTGCTCGCAGGGGCCGCCGCCGGCATCGGGCTCACCCTCCTCGCTTTCCTTTTGCATGCTGTCGGCGGTAACCAGGCCAAGCCCGCCGCCC
>JBIIUD010000517.1:0-3405 GCA_044340175.1 Verrucomicrobiaceae bacterium | reverse complement strand
CCATCCAATCCCTGACCGCCGGTATCTCCCCAAAAGGCACCCCTGTCTGCGCCATCCCAAAGGGACCCGGATTCATCCCCAAGAAAACCACCCGCTTTTTACCCCCTCCAAAACGCTGCAAATAAAGTGCATGCGGCGCCCAGGCGTAATCCAGAGGTCGGTACACATGGGTCACCGGCGCTCCAAAGCGCAGGCTCTTCAGGGCCTCATCCAAAGCGCGCGCCGCTGCCACCAGCGCAGGGATTTCAATCTTGCTCATGCCCTCCCGTTCGCTCACCTGCCCCACGCCTGCAAGCCGGGAGCGTGTCCCCGAACCGCTTTTTATCATCACATTCGCTCTGGACAAAACAGCGCGCTCTGTGCTTTTCTTCCTTTCCCCGGTTTCACCGGAGACATCCCCCCAAATCTCACACCCATCCAACCCCGACAACCCATGGCAAAAATCCAATTCGGTTCAGAGGTGTACACCTGGTTCATGCAGGGCACCGGTAAAGGTTATGACAACAAACTTGATCACATGATCAAGATCGCCGGCCAGGCTGGCTTCACCGGCATCGAGCCCATGGTGCTCGAAATCTCCGAGAGCGCCCTCGGCTGCGGCAAATACTGGCTCGGTGACTTCTGCGATCCCATCCGCCTCAAAGATGCCCTGCAGGAACACAACGTTCAACTCGCCGGCCTAGCCCTCGTTTGTGCTTGGGATGGCGACGAAGAAGCCCCCAATGAGCGTGCTGCGGCCGACTTCACCATCGACCTCTTGAAGCACTTCCCCGGCGCCATGCTCGGCACCGTCACTTTGCCCAGTGGCCGGACCAAGGACCTGCAAAAGCGTCGCCTGAATGTGGCCCGCAACGTCAACGCCGTATCCAAACGCGCCCACGACGCCGGTCTGAAGTGCTCCTACCACCCGAACAGCCCACCAGCCTCTTTGGTGCGCACTCAGGAGGACTATGATGTCGTTCTGTCCAGTCTTGATCCCAAAGTCACCGGTTGGACACCCGACGTCGGCCACATCATCCGCGGTGGCATGGACGTCATCGCTACGCTTAACAAGTGGCAGCACCTGGTGAACCACATTCATTACAAGGACTTCTCCGGCAACGGTCCCGAGCCCTGGGCACAAATGGGCACCGGAAAGCTCGACTTCCACAAAATCACTGAATGGCTCGTCGCCAGGAACTACGAAGGCTGGATCATCTGCGAAGATGAAGCCCACATTGCCGTCGAAGATCCCGATGGCGTCACCCTTCAAAATGGCCAGTGGTGCAAGGACAACCTGCATCCTATCGTCGCCTAACCGAATCAACTCACCTCTCACCGCCCCCCACGCCGTTACCGGCGTCGGGGGCGTTTTTTTGCCCCGGCAGCTGGCTTACAACGCTTTGCCGCTCCTTGACGTGAGCCATTCTGGAGCGGTGATCACCACTGTGACGATTTCTTCAGGCTTTTCTGCCCACCCCTCATTCCCGTTGCATCCTATTCTAGAGACCGCATAGTGCGCGCCCTATCTTAGCCGAGAACGCAATGGAAAAACGCCCCCGCTCCACCGCCCCATCTAAAGTCACCGCCCAGCCTTGGAGCGTCGATGACAGTGCCGCCATGTATGGGGTGCGAGAATGGGGCCATGGTTACTTTGATATTTCCGCCAAAGGCGAAGTCGTCGTTAAACTCAAAGATGGCAAGACGACCAAGCCCGTGAGCCTTGCCCAAGTCGCCCGTGGTCTGCGTGAACGCGGCACTCAGTTGCCCGTGCTCCTGCGTTTCGGCGATCTCCTCCGCTGGCGCATCGATGAACTGAACGAAGGTTTTGCCTCCGCCATCAAAGAAGCCAAATACCAAGGCGTCTATCGCGGTGTTTACCCCATCAAGGTCAACCAGCAGCAGGAGGTCATCGAAGAAATCACCCGCTACGGTCGCAAGTACCATTACGGCCTGGAAGCTGGCAGCAAGCCCGAACTCATTGCCGCCCTCGCCTACATGCATGACCCGCATGCCTACATCGTCTGCAACGGCTACAAGGATGAGGAGTTCATCGATCTCGCGCTTTATGCCCAGAAGATGGGCCTTCAAGTCATCATGGTTTTGGAAATGCCCAGTGAGCTGAAACTCATCCTGGAGCGCTGCAAAAAAATGGGCGTCCGCCCCACCCTCGGTGTTCGCTTCCGCCTTTCCACCGAAAGCGCCGGTCACTGGGCCGGCTCGGGAGGTGACTCCAGTGTCTTTGGCCTGAACATTTCCCAACTCATGCACGTGGTCGATCACCTGCGCGAAGAAGGCATGCTCGACTGCCTGCGCATGTTGCACTACCACCAAGGCTCCCAGATCCCCAACATCCGCGCCATCCGCCAAGCCGTCACCGAAGCCACCCGCGTTTACGTTGGTCTCGTTCAAGAAGGCGCTCGCATGGGCATCCTCGATCTCGGCGGCGGTCTTGCCATCAGTTATGACGGCTTCAAAGGCACCTCGGAAGCCAGCAGTAACTACGGCACCCGAGAATACTGCGCGGACATCATTGAAGCCGTTTCCGAAGTCACCGGTGAAGCCGGCGTCCCCCACCCCGATATCATCACCGAGTCCGGCCGCGCTATCGTCGCCTACTACTCCGTGCTGCTCGTCAACATCCTCGACGTCAACCGCTTCGAACCCCACCGCCAAGTCAGCGTGCCCGAAAACGCACCGCCGCTCGTCCGCAATCTCTACGAACTCCAGGAAGACACCCGCAACGGCAAAGGCGTCAAAGCCTCCACTGACATGGATCGGCTCCAGGAGATCTACAACGATGCTTGTTACTACCGCGACAAGCTTCGCAGCGAGTTCAGTTACGGCAAAGTCAACCTTCGTGAGCGCGCCCAAGGTGAAGAACTTTATTGGGAAATCCTCACCTGGGTAGCCAAGTGCCAGGAAGCCATGGGCAATGATGCCGCTCAGATGGAGCGCGTTCGCACCGTGATGACCGACTATTACTACGGCAACTTCAGCGTCTTCCAAAGTCTGCCTGACCTCTGGGCCATCGACCAGATCTTCCCGGTCATGCCCATTCACCACCTCAAGGAAAAGCCCACCCGCAGCGCCGTCCTTTCTGACATCACTTGCGACTCCGACGGCAAGATCGACACCTTTGCCCACTCCGGAGAGCTCAATCACAGCCTGCCGCTTCATGACATCGACTTCGAAAACACGGACGAAGACTACATCGTCGGCATCTTCCTCGTCGGCGCCTACCAAGAGACTTTGGGGGACCTCCACAACTTGCTTGGTGACACCAACGTTGTCTCCGTCCGCATCGAAAACGGCAAACTGAAATACACTCAGGAAATCGAGGGCGACACCGTCTCCGAAGTACTCACCTACTGCGAATACGAACCCAAAGACATGCTCAGCCGCTTCCGGCAGCTCGCCGAGAGC
>JBIIUD010000516.1:0-3414 GCA_044340175.1 Verrucomicrobiaceae bacterium | reverse complement strand
TCTGTCATGTTCGGCGCGGGAACGAGTTTGGCATCCAGTTGAGTGAAGGTTTTCTCCAGGGTCATGTCCTGCTCCTTTTCGGCGCGACCCCGTCCGTAGTAGTCATCAAATAAGGTATCGGGCTCAGGGAAAACGCGGTCGCCACTCCAACCGAGATGACGCAGGGCCGGTGCCCACTCGCGGTGGGGAGCCTTGTGCTGGCACATGAGCAGGAAAGGCCTGGCTTTGTCCCGCTTTTTCAGCCACTCCAGGGAGAAGTCACCGATGAGGTCCGTGACATAACCTTCATGCCGGACCTGCTGGCCGTCCCGGATCATGGGAGGATTGTAATACAGACCTTGGCCTGGCAAAATGTGCCAGTGGTCGAAGCCCTGAGGATCACTGACGAGGTGCCACTTGCCGATGACCGCGGTCTGATAGCCCGCCTTTTGGAGGATCTTGGGAAATGTCTGCTGGTCACCATTGAAGCGGCTGCCATTATGATAAAAGCCGTTTAGATGACTGTATTTGCCGGTCTGGATGACAGCCCGGCTAGGGCCACAGATGGAGTTAGGCACCAGACAACGCTCAAACTTCATGCCCTGGGTGGCCAAGCGGTCAATGTTCGGCGTGTCCAGCAGCTTCAGCGGATGTTGATAGGCACTGATGGCCTGAGTGGCCAAGTCATCGCAGAAGATGAATAGAATGTTGGGCTGGGAGGCAGCGTGGGTAACGGAGCCCAGGGTCAAAAGAGTGGCAATCAGAGCGCGACAAAACATGGCGCGTTGGGAACGTGTCCGACTGCGCTAGCTTGCACAGAATCAGGAAGTACAGGGCTTGCAGTCCAGCGGGTGCTAACCTGTGACAAATATCCCGCGGTCAAAGTCGGCATCCCAAGTGAAAGGCCTTGAGGGTTTGGCGAATGAAACTCCACGTCTGCCCTTCAACAGTTCACCGTTGCAGGCGCTGCAAAGCGACGGCTAACCCACCCCCAAGTCCCCAACCGAAAAACAGCCCCCAGGATAACTTTGCCACGATTCCCAGGGTGGGCGAGGCGGACTCGCGGGCGATTCCCCCCAGCCATTCGTAAGCCCACCCACCCGCAAAATAGCCTGGCACCTGAAAAAGCAGCAGCGTCAGGGTAATCAGGCCGATTTGTTTCCAGCGTCCAAACCAACCGCACAGCACCACCGCCATGGCAAGGCACCCCAGCGCTAGCCCCGCCGCACTGCCCGGATGTCCCCGAAGTGCCATCCAGCCCGCCGTCCAAGCCACCGAATAGGGAATAAAGGCCGCCGTGAACAGCCCGTAGAATCGCCGTAAAGTATGACCTCCCACCAGAAGACGGTGCAGCAGCGGCGCGCTGGCAGCCAGAAAAACCAGCGCGCAGACAGCATACATGCCCGCCTCACCGAGCGCGCGAGTGAGCGACCGCCCAGCCAGAGCCCACGGCAGAAATCCGGCGATGCTCAGGAGCACACCGCCGATGCTGGCATAGGCAAGCTTTGGCTTCAGGGCGAAATCAGTAAGCGTTGGGGCGTTCATACGAGATAAAACGGCACCGGACGGGTTCTTTCTCTCGGACTTTGGTAGAGACCGACTGCAAGAAACACGCGGCCGTTGGATTGAATCTCTTGCCAGCATCGCATTCCTTTTTCATCATGGCCCATTCTCTCGAATGTCTGCCACCGCCGCCAAACCTCGTCTTGCGTATCTGTTCTCCCGGTATCCGGTGGTATCGCAGACGTTTTGTGATTCAGAGATGCTAGCGCTGGAGCGGCTGGGTTTCCAAATTGAGATCTGTTCTTTGAACCGTCCGCCCAACTCCTTCCGTCATGAGCGCTTGGATCGGCTCAAGGCAGAGATCCACTACCCGCCCCCGCCGGAGGTGCTGGCAGCGTTTTGCGACACCCCGGAGTTCAGGCAACAGCTAGGCCCCCTGCTGAAAGACCATGAAGAACACTACGGCACAGGCTACAAACCAAAGATCAGAGCCCGCAATGCCTGGTTCATGGCAAAACGGCTGCGCCAGCTCGGCGTTCAGCACGTGCATGTGCATTTTGCCAATCGCGCCACCCATAGCGCGCTCTTCCTGAAGAAGCTGGGCTTCACCTTCAGCTTCACCGCGCACGCTCAGGATTTCATGTTTGATCTGGGCAGCCAGGACTTACTCGCAGAGATGGCGCGGGAGGCGGAATTCGTCGTGGCAGTGAGTGATTACAGTCGCGACCTGCTCTGTGAGATGTGCCCAGACAGCGCAGAAAAAATCATTCGTATCTACAACGGGATCGAGCTGGACGACTTCCCGCGCGCCCGCTTGGCCCCGCGCAATCCACTGCGCATTGTGTCCATCGGACGGCTGATTGAGTTCAAGGGCTTTCAACATCTCATCGGAGCCTGCGCTCTGCTACGGGAGCAGGAGGTGGCGGTCGAGACACGCATCATCGGAGACGGACCGCTGCGGGAAGAGCTGTCGGCGCGCATTCAACGGGAGAACCTGCAGGACCGCGTGCATCTCCTCGGCGTGCGCAGTCAGGAGGAGATCAAGCGGGAACTGGCGGACGCGGACCTTTTTGTGCTGCCTAGCATCGTCGATCCCGTGGGCGCTTCTGATATTTTGCCGACCGTGATCACCGAGGCCATGGCGTGCCGATTGCCTGTGATCTCGACCACCGTGACCGGCATCCCAGAGATGGTGATCCATGCAGAGACAGGTCTGCTGGTGGAGCCGGGAGACGAAGCTTCATTGGCCGCAGCCATCTCACGACTAGGGGCCGACCCAGAAGCGCGTGAGCGGATGGGCGAAGCCGGTCGGCGCCATGCGGACAAGCTCTTCACCTTTTCCGCCACCGCTGGGGTTCTGGGCGAGCGATTGGTCGAAGTCTGTGCACACAAACCCGTACCGCCCCGTTTGGAGCTACCGATCGTGTACTTCATGGATCGCTGGCAGGGTGGACCGCTGCTGAAGTTTGGTCCGCGGCTCAGTGACGGCGTGCGCTTCATCACCGGTCATGCGGAGTGGCCTGAGACCGGGGGAGACCGCCAGGCGTTGGAGGAAGTGGAACTCCTGCCAGATGCAAGTGTGATCGAGTCCATGTGGCTACGACGGGCAGATGCACGTCATCTGTTAGAAGAGGCACGCGGTTCTCTGACGGATCACATCAGTGGTACCGACTTTTACAGTGCGGCCCGCCATGCCGTCTATCTGGCTGAGGTGCTACCCAAGCGCAGCACCCGGCATTTCCATGCCCGTGGCAGTGAAGCGGTGCTCACCGCCTGGCTGCTGAGACAACTCCTGCCCGGATTGTCGATGAGCTGCGCCATCGAAGACGAACCGCCCCTGTCCCGCGCTCTGCTTGCGCGACTGTTGCCAGTGTTTGATTTGATCAGCGTCTCAGACACTCGACTGGCCGCCCAACTGCCAGGCAAAACCAC
>JBIIUD010000515.1:0-3422 GCA_044340175.1 Verrucomicrobiaceae bacterium | reverse complement strand
TTACGCCTGGGCGCCGCATGCACTTTATTTGCAGCGTTTTGGAGGGGGTAAAAAGCGGGTGGTTTTCTTGGGGATGAATCCGGGTCCCTTTGGGATGGCGCAGACAGGGGTGCCTTTTGGGGAGATTCCGGCGGTCAGGGATTGGATGGGTATTTCAGAAGGCGTGCGGCGTCCGGACAACGAACATCCGAAGCGGCCGGTGGAGGGCTTCGAATGCGGTAAGTCGGAGGTCAGTGGGCGCCGCTTGTGGGGGCTGTTTGCTGAGCGCTTTGGAAGTGCTGAAGCCTTCTTTGCAGAACATTTTGTGGTGAATTACTGCCCGCTCGTCTTCATGAGTGCGACAGGGGCCAACGTCACGCCGGACAAGCTGCCAGTGGCGGAAAGCGAACCCATGGAGGCAGCCTGTGACGTGCATCTTAACGAGGTGCTGCGAGTGATGGAGCCGGAGTGGGTGATCGGGGTAGGGGCTTTTGCGGAAGAGCGACTGCGGCGCGCACTGGAGGCTACGGGTCTGAAGGCAAAACTTGGCCGTGTGCTGCATCCGAGTCCGGCCAGTCCAGCGGCGAATCGAGGATGGGCGGAGGCGGCGACGAAGCAGTTGGTGGCTCAAGGCGTGTGGGCTTGATTGGTGCCGAAAACCTGTCAAAGGTCCAGCTCTGCCTTCACCTTCGCCATGAATCCGCGTCCTCATCGTTCCTTTTTTGCCTTCCTGCTGCTGTCCGTTGTTAGCCTTTTCGGGGCCAAGAGCGTGGCGGCACAGACGACGGAGTATCTGATCGTCAGCGGTGGGCCTGCTGTCCGGGAGTGGGAAGATTTGAGGAAACCAGGGGAGCAGCATGATCGCTGGTGGGGAAACTTTGTCCGCTCAGCACGGGTGCGCATGCAAGAGATCAAAAAAGTGGCGCCTCCTGGTACCGTTATTACCTGGTTGGTGTATCGGGATGCGTATCTGCGGCGGGCGGCGGAGGACCGGCAGCCTTTGACGAGTTTTGTCGAGTCCGTGCGCGACACCTATGGGGTGAGGCTGGTGTGGTTTCGAACGGGCGGTGATGTCATCAGCTACATCAATAGCGGCATGAATCGCCGCAGCGTGAAGGTGAGTGGATTCGAGTACTTTGGTCATTCGAACAAGTTTTGCTTCATGTTCGATTACAGTTCCGATGTCTATGGTGCCTCAGGAGCTTGGCTGCATGAGGTGGACCTTCGGCGCATTCGTTCGAGTGCATTCACCCCCAATGCTTACTGTCAAAGCTGGGGCTGTCACACTGCAGAAAGCATGAGTACCGCCTGGAAAAAGGCCACCGGTCGGACGCTGGTGGGGGCTTATGGGAAGACGGATTATTCCAATGGACACCTGACGGGCTGGAAGGTGCAGTTGGCTCCGGGGGCATCCTGGCGGCGCAGGTAGGCCGTTTTTTCCTTTGCAAGCAAGCCTGCTGGAAACTATAAACTTCCTCCCTGTCTCCCGCCAACAGCTCTGGGCGCGGGGCCTTCTCACAACCTGCAACCTTCCACCTTTCCAAAACCATGGGCCGTCTCTTCAATAACGTCGTCGAAACCGTTGGCAACACACCACTGATCAAACTCAATCGCGTCACCGAAGGCTTGAATGCGACCGTGGCGCTGAAGTGCGAGTTCTTTAATCCGCTCGGCAGCGTGAAAGATCGGATCGGCATGGCCATGATCCAAGATGCCGAGGAGCGCGGTCTGATCACCAAAGACACCGTCATCGTGGAGCCTACCAGCGGTAATACTGGCATCGCCTTGGCCTTTGTTTGCGCGGCCAAAGGATATAAGCTCATCTTGACCATGCCAGAAACCATGAGCGTTGAGCGCCGCACTCTGCTGGCGCTGTTGGGGGCAGACCTGGTGCTGACGCCTGGCCCTCAGGGCATGAAGGGAGCGATCGCCAAAGCGGAGGAGATTCTCAAAGCAACGCCCCATGCGTGGATGCCGCAGCAGTTTGAAAATGCGGCGAATCCCGCAATCCATGAAAAGACGACAGCGGAAGAAATCTGGGCCGATACCGATGGCGCGGTGGACATGCTGGTGGCGGCTGTCGGCACGGGCGGAACCATCTCTGGTGTGGGTCACAAGTTGAAAGCACGCAAGCCGTCCTTCACCGCCATTGCGGTGGAGCCTGAGGCGTCACCAGTGATCAGTCAGACCCTAGCGGGCGAGCCCGTGCAACCCGGCCCGCACAAGATTCAGGGCACAGGTGCTGGCTTTGTGCCGAAGAACTTGGATCTAGCCATTGTCTCCGAGGTGATCAAAGTTTCCAATGAGGATGCCTTTGCGATGGCGCGTCGTCTTGCTGCAGAGGAAGGCTTGCTAGTTGGCATCAGCACCGGCGCTAACGTCGTGGCGGCACTGCAAGTGGCTGCCCGTCCTGAAAACGCCGGCAAACTCATCGTCACCATCGGCTGTTCCACCGGTGAGCGTTACCTTTCCACCGCTTTGGCTGACGAGGCGCGCCTGAAGGTGGGGGCTTAATTGCCCGCCTGCCCTCTGACCTTCTCAGCTTTCATTTCTGTTCCGAAAATCAACGATCATGTCATCTCAAAAACCCGCACCTACTATCGACGTCACCCCCGTCACTCCCTCCGCCTTAGAAGCATGGATGGACAAAAACCTGAAGACCTTGGTGGTCTTTGTCCTGCTGCTCATCCTCGTCGTAGTGGCCATCGGAGTGGTGCGCTATCGCACGGATGCCGTCGCTCGTGAGGCGGGGGCTGCCTTTACCTCGGCAGATTCGGTGGATGCTCTGGATGCCGTGATCTCGAAGTATCCTGGGACTGAAGCGGCTGCGAATTCCTTGCTGGCCAAGGCGGAACGGCTTTGGGAGCAAAATCAGAAAGACAGTTCAGCGGCTGCGTTGCGGAAGTTTTTGGCGGACCATGCCAAACACCCTCTGGAGGTGCAGACCAAACTGGCATTGGCGACTCGTTTGGAAGCGATGGGAGAGAAGGGCGAAGCGAAAAAGCTCTTCGAAGAACTGGTGAACAACGATGCCGACTCAGAAGTGACTCCGCTAGCGGCGATCCGTCTGGGTGATCTGCTCTGGGCTGAAGGGAAAGCAGATGAGGCCAAGGCTATTTATGAGTCATTGCCTAGCAAGTATCCTGGTACCAACCAGCCATTTTTTGACCAAAGTCAGGAGCGACTGAAATGGGTGAGCGCCGCTTTGCCGACCAAGGAAGTGGACCCACCTGCACCACCTCCAGCACCACCGGCTCCGCCAGCAGCTCCTAATGCACCGGCTGCAGCTCCAGCTGCAGGAACGGTGCCACCGATCAAGCTTGGCGGCCCGGCGGGAACGACCGCACCCATGAAGGTCACGGTAGGAGCCGACGGCACAGTGACGACTCCTTCGGTCGAAGTCAAAGCGGCACCCGCCGCTCCAGTGCCGCAGCCTGCGTCAG
>JBIIUD010000760.1:0-3431 GCA_044340175.1 Verrucomicrobiaceae bacterium | reverse complement strand
GGGAAACAACAAGCGCCAAGACCTACACTATCACCAATACTGGCGCTGAAAACATCACGCTGAATGCCTTCACCAAAGCTGGCGATCACCCCGGCGACTTCACCGTGAGCGCTGCGAGCAGCAACATAATCAGCGCAGGCGGCACCGCCACCTTCACCATCACCTTCACGCCGAATCGTGGTGGGACTCGGAGCACTGTGCTTCGCGTCAGCGGCAGCGATGGCACCTTTAGCAGCCCGGTGGATCTCTTGCTTTCGGGCACGGGTCTTGTGCCCGCCATCACGATCACCCATCCCACGGTCACCAGCGCGACCACCGGTGTTGCCTTTAGCCAAGTGTTCACGCAAACCGGTGGGCTTGGCTCCACCACCTTCAGCATCTCCTCGGGCACACTGCCAGCGGGTCTGTTGCTCGCTGCAGATGGCACTTTATCAGGCACGCCGACTCGCACTGGGCGATTCCCCATCACGGTGCGCTCCACGGATGCATACCAGACTTCGGTCACCAGCGCGGTTTACACACTTGTCGTCGCTCATGGAACGGGACCGCAGCTCGTGGTGGAGCAACCAGCGGGCACGAATGCGGCTACTACACCCAAGGTCTTGTATTTTTCACTGGCTGATGAAGACGAAACCCCTCGCTACCAAGTTCCAGCAGGTCTGAGCGATGTCACCGCGGTGGCTGTAGGAGGAGCACACGCATTGGCGCTGAAGAGTGATGGCAGCGTCGTCGCATGGGGTGACAACAGCTTCCAGCAAACTGATGTGCCTGAGGACCTGAGCGATGTTCAAGCTATCGCCGCCGGTGCAAACTACAGCTTAGCACTGAAAGACGATGGCTCCCTGGTGGCTTGGGGGGAACTCGAAGAGGGAACTACCATCGAAGTGCCAGCGGGAGCTGCCACCGGTGTGGTCGCGATTGCAGCAGGTCCCTACTTCGTCGTCGTGGCCAAGACCGACGGCAGCGTTGTCGCCTTCGGTGAGAATGGGAGCGGACAAACCAATGTGCCATCTGGCTTGGCGGACGTGGTCGCGGTAGCAGCAGGCGACGAATATGCGGTCGCTCTGAAATCAGACGGCACTGTGGTGGCGTGGGGAGCTAGCGGCGACAGCAAGACAAATGTGCCTGCGGGCTTAAACCAAGTGCAGGCTCTGGCAAGCGGGAGATACCACAGCCTAGCACTAAAGACAGATGGCACCGTGGTCGGCTGGGGATCGAATAAAGAAGGCCAGCTTGATTTTCCACCAAGCCTTACGGGAGTGCAGTCCGTAGCCGTGGCGGCAGAGCGCTCCTTCGCTCTGAAGCACGATGGCACTCTGATCACATGGGGCAGTTCTAGGCTGCCGGTTCGGCCCATCCCTAACGTGCAAGCCTTGGCGGCTGGCTTCGATGCCTACCTCCTGCTGGTGCCTGTCGTGGACTTCGGCATTGGTAAGATGGGTGATCCGAATCCTCCCGTAACGCTCACCCTGCGCAACGCTGGCACTGCGCCGCTGAACCTGGGCACGATCACCAAGAATGGCGCAAATCCTGAAGACTTCATCGTTGCTGCGCCGAGTAGCACCGTCATCGCCCCAGGCGCTAGCACCACGCTGGATGTGAGCTTCCTTCCCACGGGAGTGAGTGGTCGTTCTTGCACTTTGCACATCGCCAGCAATGACTCTGCCGCATCACCCAACAGCGTGCTGCTTAGTGGCACCGGCATGACCAATACCATCACCGTGCACAATCCCGCCATCGCCACCGGCACAGTGGGGCAACCCTTTAGCCAGCGGTTCACGCAGGCCGGTTTGGTTGGGGTGGTTTATTGGCGCATGGGCTCGAGTTTCACCTACCCCACAGGGCTCGCGATGAATCCAAATGGCATCCTCTCGGGTGTGCCCACCGTCACAGGCACCTTTTTGCTCTTCCCCAGTGTCCGGGGCTCGGATGGCAACTTTAACGACGGTCCGATCTATCAGCTCACCATCAATGCCGCGCCTGCCGCCCGCTTCGCCGTGACCTCGCCCAGTGGAGACCCAATGCTCGCAGGGGATGCTGTCGATCTCGGCAGCAGTCAGATCGGCGTGACCTCCAAACCGCGCGTCTTCACCGTCAGCAATGTCGGCCAGTTGCCCGCACCCGTGGGGCTCATCCGCATCACGGGCGCAAACAGCAGCGACTTCACGCTCACGACTCTGCCCGGCACTGCCGCGCTCGCACCTGGTGCCAGCGCCACGTTCAGCATCGTCTTCAAACCCAGCGCTGTGGGTGTTCGCGCCACCAACCTAGAGCTGCCGGGTAGCGCTCTGACCTTCCCCATCACCGGCACGGGATCGACCACGCCTGTCATTGATCCACCCTTGGTTTCGACATTACCCAATCTCTCCGTTCAACAGCCAATCAATTTCGGGCGCACGCACGCTAGCACCCAGGATCTCGAAAAGCTCGGCCTGAACATGCCGAAGCTGCTCACCTACACGCTACGCAACTCCGGAACCCAGCCGCTCACCGGTTTAAGCGCGAGCCTCAGCGGCCCAGACTCCGCGATGTTCCGCATCCTCAGCCAACCGCCTGCCAGCATCGCAGGCGGCGGCAGTGGGACGTTCACGGTGCAGGCCAAACTTACCAGCCTTGGCAATAAGACCGCGCGGCTACGCATCCTCAGCAACTCGCCGAACGAGTCGCCCTTTGACCTCACGCTCGCCGCCACGGGTGCGGCAGTGCTACCGGCCAAAGTCACCACCTTACCAGCCAGCGCCCTCACCCATGTAGATGGTGTCAATCGCGTGACACTCAATGGCAGTGTCGATACCCTGGAGACGCTCACCGAGGTCGCGTTCGACTACGGTCTGACCAAAGCCTACGGCTTGTCGAGCATCACCAATCCCTTGTTCACTGAGGGTGCGATCAACATCAGCGAGACGGTGCGTGGCCTGCTGCCACACAAGACCTACCACTTCCGCATTCGCGCCATCGGTGATCAAGGCAGCGCCTTCGGCAAAAACCTAACCTTCACGGTGCCCAACCAAGTGCCTGATGCACAAGTGGATGAACACTACTTCGCCGTGGGCACTTCACGCATCATTGATGCGCTCTCCAATGATCGTGACGCAGATGGCGACAAGCTCACCATCACCAGCAGAACCGCCGTGAGCCCCAGCACGGCGGGCACCGTCGCCATCGTAAAGAACAAACTCGTCTTCACACCGAGCCGCAGCTTCACCACAGGCATCGCCACCTTTGACTACACCATCAGAGATGGTTTCGGCGGCACGGATACAGCCACGGTCAGACTGACCGCATTGCCCATCACGCTCACGCCTGCCAGCATCACGCGGCCCGCAGCCGGTGGCAGCTATAACCTCTCCATCACCGCCTTCGCCACCCAGGTGACCGAGAACCTGCCCTGGCTCAGTGCTGTCGAAACAGGCAGCGGCGTGCACACCAGC
>JBIIUD010000514.1:0-3433 GCA_044340175.1 Verrucomicrobiaceae bacterium | reverse complement strand
CAAAGTTGACCTGATGGAAGTCGGGTCTGGAACCGAACTCCTTCTGAAGCGCGGTCATGGTTTCCAGCACGGCTTTTGAGCCATGGGGGCACACGGTGTAAAGGTGACCAAAGACGGAGACCTTACCGCGGAGTTCCGCGAAACGAACTGGCTGGCCGGTGCGTTCGACCGCCATGAACTTGCCATCGATCTGGGATAACACTGGCAGTGAGCGCGTTGGTGCCGGCGGGGCGGCTTCGACATTGGACTTTGCGGGAGGCTGCATCTCAGGGATGAGCGCCAGATAATCCTTCTGGATATTGCCATACCGCATGTCGTGGGTCCAACCCGCCATGCGTTTGATGCGCATGGCAATTAGCTCAGCGTCCAGGCTGGCATTGACATAGCTCCAGCGGCCGGTGCCGTCGTTGCCGACAGCCAGCATGGAGGCATGGCGGCTGGGGTCGCGGTCTTTGACGGGATCAGGATCCACCAAGCCAAACTGGCGGCGGATGCTGGTGACATCTTCTTCGGAGCCAGTGACCATGAGCCAGTCGGGGGTGTCGGGATGCTCGGACTCTGCTACCACCATGCGGCTGTAGCGGGAGATCACCGCTGGGGTGTCACGCTTTGGATCTACGGAGATGGAGATGAAGCGTAGACTGCGTCCGAACACTGGCTGCATCTCACGGCGAAGCCGAGCGATTTTAGCGTTGGTGTCGGGGCAGGTCTTGTCGCAGCTGGTGTAGAAAAAGTTCACCACCACGGCGTTGTCTTTGACGAGGTCCGCGAAGAATTGAACTTTTTCGCCGTGCTGAGTGGTCAGGGTGACGTCAGCAAATTTTTCGGCAAAGCCACGGCGCATCATGCGCCAGCCGTCCTCCGCCGGCGCAGGGCCGATGGGGGGAGCGGCTTTCGCCTGGTAGTGGTGGGCCATGAACAGGCCCAACACGCCCATGGTGACGCGCAGATGAATGAAGAATCGTGATTGAGATCTCATGAGGGTGCTTGGTGGGAGGTGATCAAGCGCTGATCATGGGAAGAACTGCTGCACCGTTTGCGGGCTGAGCGAGCCGACAGCGCGGGGATCCACTTGGAACATCATCTCCAGGTCTTCGTGCTCATTGGTGTGGCAGTGGAACACGAAGGGACCTTTGAAGGTGCGGAAACGCATGCGGGTGGTGATGGTGGTATTGCCGCCCAGCATGGTGGTGTCCTGCTTGAAGGAGTTTTGATACCAGGGCGCCTTGCCGGTGCTGTTGACGAAGGTCTGTTGATGCGACTCCAGGTGCACGTGCGCTGGGTGCCACCAGCCACCGCTGCCGTTGGCAAAGGTCCACTCCTCGGCCGTGCCCAAGGTGGGGCAGGCGTTGGCGATGCGCTCATCGTAGAAGGCAGCGTTGATGGCCCATTGACCGTTCTTGCGCTCGAAGTTGAAGGTGCGGCGGGCGACGATTTCGTGATCATGAATCACGTCATGCGGACGCAGGCTGGAGTTTTCCGTGATCGAGGCATTCGGATAGACGCGGCCATTCGGATCAATCTGACCCCGGTTGTTACGCCGTCTGGGTGCGGTCACGATGAACTTCAGCAGTTTGTGTGTGAAGGCGGGGGTGCCGGAGACAACGGGGTTCTCGGCGTCATCCAACTCGCCATCAGGCTTGCGCTCATTTTCCTGGGGGAGGATGTTTTCCAAGTAGATGACCGTGCCGGGACGGAACTTCGAGAAGTCGATGATGACGTCCGCGCGTTTGCCGGGAGAGAGGCAGAGCGCCTGCACGCGTTGGGGTTTGGGGAACAACCAGGCGTCGTTGGCGATGCGCAGGAAGGTGGAGTTGTTGCTGAGGCGATAGCGGCGGTGGCGAGCGGTGGACGCACCGTGCATGCGGAAGCGGTATTTGCGGGCTTCGACCTCAAGGAAAGGGTATGCCTTGCCATTGACGGTTTCGACGTTGCCGAGGTAACCGTTGTGGTCATTTGAGTCATACCAGATGGCACCGGAAGGGTGGAAAACCGCATCGCCAAAGGCCAACCAGATGTCATAAGGATTGGGGAAACCGGGTGATCCTGGCTTGGCAGCGATGTCCGAGTCCGCGCCCAGGCCGGGCAGCACGCCTGAAGCCAGCAGATCGCACTCCAGATCATCATGGCAGGGGGCGGTACCGCGCAGGCCGCGGGACACGTGCACAGCGGTCATGTCCGCTGCGTGATCGTGGTACCACAGGGAGGAGGGTGACTCACTGATGTCGGGCTTGTCCGTGCCGGGGATGCGTGGCAGAACGTTCGGGTAGTAGTAATCGCGCGCTTCACCGGGGTGGGTGAAGAATGAAGCGTGACCATCGGAGTGGCTGGGCCAGTGGCCGCCGTGCATGTGAACGCTGAGCTCCTCTGGCAGCTTGTTGCGGAAGCGCACGAGGGCAGGCTGGCCGATGTGAAAGCGGAATTGCGGCTGCAGGCACTTGGTGCCGTTGGGGCCGGTGGCCTCATAGAGCCACATGGGGGTTTCCAAGCCCATGGAGCGGGGCAGACGGGTGACGTTGGCCTGAATGGCATCCATCAGGTAAAACTGTGTCTGGTGAGGCACACCGTTCTTGTCCAAGTTCCAGCCGGTGGGGTAAGTGTCGGGTTGGGTGTGATACTCAGGGGCCACGCCGTGGAGGACGTCGCCGACAGCTACGCCTTCGTATTCGGCAGGGATCTCACCCTCGCTGAGGGGGGAGCAAGGCTGGAAGATCGGGCAGGGATCTTCCCAGCGTGGGACGAGCATGCCGTCGATGGCGCTGTCAAAGATGCCGTCGATTTTCAGAGGGCTGTTGGCTTGAGCGGAAGAGGGGGAGCCGATGCTGAAGACGCTGCCAGCGGCAGCTGCCAAAGAGGTCTTCAAGACGGTGCGGCGATCAATCGATTCTGGGGTGGGGTCCATTTGTGAGTTTGGGTGCGGGTTTGGGTGTGGATTTTTTGGCGCGCTCTTTCGGGAAGGGGATCAGTGCAGGAGAGAGATGGAAGCCTGTTGGCTGGTGGTCTCTGTTTGGGGTGCCTGCCAGGCGGTAGGGGAGGTGGAAGCAGCTGCGGGTGTCGCGTTCTGAGCGTTGTAAGTGGCTTCGTATTGGAACTTCGCAGCAAGGGTCCGCTGGATCAGCTCCATGGTGGTGAGGTGGAGTTTTTTGGCTGCCGCCGCCAGTTGGGCCGCTGTGTCCATGTCGCTGAGGTATGCTTGGCTGTCGGTGCGCTGGTGGCGTGGCAACCTGGGCTTACGCTTGATCGCAACGGGGCCATTTTTGACCTGAAGTGACATGGAAGGCGGTGTGGCAGTGGTAGTCATCGGAGTGCGGGTGAGTAGTGAGGGGCTGTTTTGAGGATGGGATGATTCGGGAATGAGATAGGTAGCGGCGGTGACGCGCTGGCTAAGACAGGGACCTTCCCTGAGCTCATTGAAGGTTGAGGAAGTTAGCCA
>JBIIUD010000513.1:0-3440 GCA_044340175.1 Verrucomicrobiaceae bacterium | reverse complement strand
ATCGCCAGCTACAGCGCCGATGCGTTGCGCTTCGGCATCATGCGCAGTGCGCCGCTGGGGCAGGACATTTGCTTCGACGAAAAGAACGTCGAGCTCGGCCGCAACTTCTGCACCAAGCTCTGGAACGCCGCCCGCTTCCGCCAGATGCAAAGTACCTCGCCTGTCCCAGGCGAAGGTCCAGACTCCCGCCTCGGAGAGTCGGGGTACGCTGTCGAAGCCGAGATCAATCCCGCCCTGCTCAGCAGCGACGACAAATGGATCCTCCTGCGCCTCAACACCGCCATCGCCGAGGTCAGCACCGCACTGGAAGAATACCGCTTCAGCGACGCCACCGCCACGCTCTACCGCTTCTTCTGGAGCGAGTACTGCGACTGGTACATCGAAGCATCGAAAGCCGTGCTTCAAGGCACCGATGAGAAGCGCAAAGCCAACACCCTCGCCGTCATCGACTTCGTGCTCGGCCACACGCTACGTCTCTTCCATCCCTTCATGCCCTTCATCACCGAAGAGCTCTGGCATGGCATGGGCTTCAGCACCGACCTTCCCGAAAACCAAGGCGGCAAGAGCATCATGTTCGCCGTTTGGCCGAAACCGCTCGATGAAGACGAGCTTGCCCACTTCGGTATCTTACCGGAAGACGAAAAAGCCGCGAACGACAAGTATGAGGTGGTCAACCTCGGCCGCGGTTTGAAGAGCACCTTCAACCTGAACAAAAAGGTGCGCTTCGTCTTAAAGCCGAACCAAGAGTTGCCCGCCCATGAGATCGAGGTGCTGCGCATCTTGCTCAATGCAGAGCCGCTGGACGTGGACGCTGCCTATGCGCCTGCCAAAGGCACCCCCACCGCCATCACCCCGCTGGGCGAGCTTTTCCTGCCGCTTGAGGGCGTCATCGACGTGGAAGCCGAGCGCGCCCGAGTCAGCAAGGAGTTGGAAAAAGCCAACGCCGAACTCGGCAAAGTCCGCGCCAAGCTGGCTGACGAAAACTTCACCAGCAAGGTGCCGGAAAAGGTCTTGGAAGAGCATCGCACCCGCGAAGCCGACTGGGCCTCGAAAGTGGCCAAGCTGGAGGAGATGCTCGCCGTCTTTGGCTGAGCATCCCTTTGCGGTTGGGCACTTGATTTGTTGGTCGACGTCGGGTCTCTGGGTTGAGTCGGGTTTAGATCGTGATCGTGGTGCCGTCGAATTTCGTCAGGGAGAAGCCGGCGAAAGGTTCCTTGTTGAGGACCTTGTGGTCGCGCAGGAGGTGGATCGCCACCTCCTCGCCAAGCTTGAGACCCTCGCTGCCATCGCTACGCCAGTGGACGCCGGCGGCGTCCCGGCCGTAGGAGATGTTGGAAGCGAGCTTGTTCAGTTCCCCACCGACCGTGAGGGCGCCGTTGTAGGGCAAAAGGGCGGATCCAGTGGCATCGGACTGGACCGGTGCTGGGATGGCGAAGGTTTCCTTGAAAAAAGCTTTCAGGATGGTGACACAGGCTCCGGCGATGGTGGCATGGCCTGCAGGGTAGGCCGTATGGGTGGGGCAGCCTTCAGGGTAGACCTGGGGCAACAAACTGGTGCCGTAGGCTCCTTGGATAAGGGGGAGCACAGCGGAATTCAACACATTGGGATGGACCGGGTAAACGGCGTTGCGCTTCACGACGTGGTGGACTAGGCCCGCGTAGGCTTCAGGACGCAGGCGGCGATGCACGAGCCACTTCTGATACCACGCGGCTTTGAGGGCTTCATTCCCGGCTCGGGCGACGAGATCCAGAATCATCGGGCTGCCAAAGGTCACAAAACCTCCCTGATTGGCACTCGATTTGTAAGGGTTGGCATCATCCAATGCCGCGCCGCCATAGCCCAAGAGGATCAAGGCGGCACTCTGGAAGGCTTGGTAGGAGAAGTCGTAGTGCACGTATTCCGCCAAATCGCGACCGGTGGCGATGTAAAGCGGTGTCGGTTCGGGCGTAGCGACGGTCTGGGCACCACGACCGTTTTGGACAGCGAGCCAATGGGCGTAAGAGGTCATGTGGTTGTCGCCCGCCGCAGTGGTGCGGTAGCGTTGCTGGATCGTCATAGCTCCAAACGGGATGTCCTTGTACAGGAACTGGGAGATGTAGGGACCGATCAGGTCACCGGGCGTTGACCCGCGGAACAGCGTTCCCTTGGTGACCGCGCCGGCGACTTTGGGGCCGCGGAAATCGGACAAAACGTTCAGGTCTGCCACAGCAGCGGCGATGGAGGCGTGATCGGAGTAACTGGTGAACGGGATGTCCCGCGTCCAGGCATGCCAGTACAGCTCGACCATTTCCCCGGCGCACCAGGCGCTGGCGATGGAGGGCGCAGGTATCATGCTGAGCTGTTGGGCATCCATGCCTTCCAACGAGTAGGCGTAGGCGGCCTGCGGATTGGCCAGTTTGACGACTCCCCCCAGCGGAATGGAGGTGAAGTCCGAAGTCAAACCCGTAGAGAGAGCCTTGCGGAGTTGAAGGTAGGCGGCTGGGATGACCTCGCCCAACGCGTTGTGGGGCAGGGCCTTGGTGAAGCTGCCAATGAAATTCGGGTAAAAACTGTCGTCTGGACTGGTGGGGCGCAGCGGCAGGGGAAGTTTCCGCAGGTTGGTGGCACGGGTCGCTCTCAGGTCGAAGGCCTTTTTGTTGCGCAGCTTGGCATCCTCTGGCCCCACGACCGCAGCGAAGGCGCTGGGGGCTATGGAGAGGCCTGCGCTACCGCTCATGGCGGCCAACCCGGTGAAAGATTTGAGGAAGCTCCGCCGCGGCAAAGAGGCAGCGGGTTGAGTGGCGGGAGTGGGCTCGTCTTGGGGCGTGTTAATCATTATAAGTTTGGCTTAGCGAGTGGATGTGGTTGCTAGAAAAGTGCTTTGGGGGGCGCGGTTCGTGGCGTGGGATTGAGATGAGTGAGGGTGAGTGACGAGCTTTGGGACTGGGAGTGGAAGGGGCTGAGGGAGGTCGAAGGATGAAAGTCAAATGACCCACAAAAATCTTGAGCGGCGCTGAGGAGCCCGTTAAGAATGATTTGATGTTGAAAATGGCAGAATTAGTATCAAAATATTATTACGCTCATGTTTTAGCTTTTTGAGAACGCGACGGCAAGCAAAGTTTTCAGATTTCATATTTATCAGGACTACTGGAGTCCGAATGGCGCGGTTAGCAGGGGCTCAATCACCACCGCCACGCATGGTTTGTCGTGCCGTGATGGGCTTAAGTTGACTCGAGTCAGACCGAGGAACTGCGGCGGAACGCCATCGAGAGACGAAGACTTTGACGCGTTCAGGTTGGTGGCACGAGAGGGGTCAGAATGAC
This sequence comes from Verrucomicrobiaceae bacterium, assembly GCA_044340175.1. Taxonomy (GTDB): domain Bacteria; phylum Verrucomicrobiota; class Verrucomicrobiia; order Verrucomicrobiales; family Verrucomicrobiaceae; genus JAGRPD01. The sequence goes on along the minus strand of JBIIUD010000513.1, from coordinate 138 downwards.
CGTGAATGCCATCAGGGCCCAGTCGTTGAGGATGTGGGCACCCGTGCTTACCCAGATGTTCTTGGTCCAAACGTAGGCCCAAGTCAGCATCAGCCGGGCACTGCCGATCACCACCAGGCACTGCATCAGATTCCAGTC
>JBIIUD010000512.1:0-3444 GCA_044340175.1 Verrucomicrobiaceae bacterium | reverse complement strand
TGGAGCTTTCTTCATCCTCATCCTCGTCGTCTTCTTGACTGGTGAAGTTGGGGTCGAGTTCCTTGAGGATCTCGTTGCGGGCTTTGTCGAGATTGATGTCGAGGTTGCGCAGGACTTGAGCGGCGACGCCTTCACCTTCACGCAGGAGACCGAGCAGGATATGCTCAGTGCCAACATAGGAGTGGTTGAGGGCTTTGGCTTCCTTGGAGGCGAGGGCGAGTACCTTTTTGACCCTGGGGGTGTAGGGAATGTTGCCGACCATTTTGGTCTCAGGACCGGAACCCACCTGCTGTTCGACCTGCATGCGCACGGTTTCGAGATCGAGGCCCAGTTTGTGGAGGACATTGACGGCGACGCCCTGTCCGAGCTTGATGAGGCCAAGCAGAATGTGCTCGGTGCCGACGTAGTTGTGGTTGAAACGATCAGCCTCTTTGCGGGCAAGGGCTAATACCTGTTGGGCGCGCGGGGTAAAATTATTCATCATTGGTCTCCTGGAAAGGGCCTCCAGTTGGGGGTGGGGTTTCGCTTTGAATTACGTTAGTGGGGGGAGCGATGGATTGCAACCTTAGGCGGGTGATTTCCGCACGCATCATGTCTCTTTCTTCGGGGGAAAGTTCGCGTTCGGCCTGAAGCTGCAGGTGGGCAGGCTGGATTTCCAGCAGCAACATGTCGAGAAGGCCACGGTCGCAGTCGGGGATAATGTCGAGGTCGGCACCGAGTCGCAAGAGGGAGAGCAGGTTGAGGGCTTCCTTGGAGCTGAGAATGTGAGCATGGCGGAGGATGGCGTAGGCGCGCCCGATTTGGTCGCGCAGGTGGGTGGGGCTATCTTCCTTCAGCTTAGTGCGTGCCATGTTCTCCGAGCGAACGACGCCTTCGATCACTTTTTCGATTTGAGCGATGATCTCGGATTCTTTCTCGCCCAGGGTATGCTGGTTGGAGATCTGAAAGAGGTTCCCGAGAGCTTCGGTTCCTTCTCCGTAGAGGCCGCGCACGGCGAGACCGATTTTACCCACTGCCTTGACGACTTGGCCGATCTGGTCGGTCAGCACGAGGGCGGGCAGGTGCAGCATGACCGAGGCTCTCATGCCGGTGCCCAGATTGGTCGGGCAGGCGGTGAGGTAGCCAAATCGGGGGCTGAAGGCATAGGCGAGTTCTTGTTCGAGTTCGGTGTCCACCTGATCCACGAGATTGAAGGCGCTGCGCAGGTTGAGGCCTGCGCGGATGCCTTGGATGCGGAAGTGGTCTTCCTCATTGATCATGATGGAGATGGACTGGCGCCGATCCACCACGACACCGCAGCCGGTGGAGCGGGCGGCGTGCTCGCGGCTGATGAGATGGCGTTCGACCAGGACCTGCTTGCGGATTTTGGAAAGGTTGACGTATTCGTCGCTAAACCCGTCCTTCATCTCGGGCAGGGCCTCAACGACGGAGCGCACGGCGGTGAGGAGGTTGACGCGTTCTTGTTCCTTGGAGAAGCCGGGGAAGGGGTAATCCCGAAGATTTCGGGCCAGACGCACCCGCGAGGTCATGACGATCTCGGAATGGGGGCCGCTGCCGCGCATCCAATCGGCTGGGTTTTTGATCAAGGTGGTGAATCGCATCATGGCAGTCTGAGGTGTTTGACAATGATGATGGATACGCGTTGAAAAGAACGCAAGGGCACTTTAGGAAGCTGGGTGAGCATCCGAGTGAGCGTGGCTTGGTGGGACGGCATGGACGGGTTCAAGCCCCTTGGGATTCCGTTTCAGCGGAGACAGGGGTTTGCAGGGCTTGGATCTGGGTTTTGATCCGTGCAGCTTCCTCGTAATGCTCTTCGGCGATGGCGCTTTGGAGGGCGTGCTTGAGCTCCTCCAGGCTGGCGGTTTTGCGAGATTCGGCGATCGCTCGGGTGGGGATCTTGCCCATATGGCGGGTGCCTTTGTGCATTGAGGAGAGCAGTTGGTCGAGACCGTCCTGGAAAGTTTCGTAGCACTGAGGGCAGCCCATTCGCCCGATCTTCTTAAGCTGGGCTGAGGTGAAGCCACAGGCTGGGCAGGTGAGCACATCGTGGCGCGGTACCGCGGTGGTATTGCCGGTGCTGAGGAAGGCCTCAGCGAGCCCGAAGCCCAGTTCATCGGTGACGCCTTTGGTCTTGGAGCAGGCCTCACACAAATTCACCGTTGTCATCTGCCCATTGATGATTTGGGTCAGAAAAACGGTGGCTTCGTTGCTGCAAACGTCACATTTCATGGTGATTTAAAGAGGGGGATAGCACTGCTCACGTATGATACGTTTTGCAGGAATGCCAAGCACGGTTTTTATTGGTGCTGGCGCGACCATTCGGCCAAGGCTGATTCGAATTCGGCGTGCTGCAGCTTGTCGTAGTGATGGGTGATGAATCCAAGGTCGGTAGCTGTCTGGATATTGGGCTCGAGGTCGTCAATGTAAAAGGTTTCTGCAGGGTTGAGGTCGAGTTCCGCGATCGCGATCTCAAAAATCCTGCGCCCAGGCTTGGAAGCTTTGGCTGAATACGAATAGACGCCGCCATGAATCTGACTGAACAAGGCGAATTGGGCGAAAAGGTAGTCCTTATGAAGTCCACTTGTATTGGAGAGAAGGTACAGCGGATGACGGTCTGCGTGGATTTGCAGAGCCTCCATCATGGGGGTGTTGGCCGTGAAAATATCACACCAGATGCGCTTGAACTCGTCTGGAGTGCTTTGAAAGCCGATGGCGGCCATGGATTGCTGGACGAAAGTCTCGTCATCCACCTGCCCATCTTCAAAAGGAACTTTGAACTCATGGAGGTGATCGAGCACATGATCTTCGGTGTAGTCACAAAGGGCAGCAAGGCGGCTTGCTGCGATGCTGAAGTCGAAGCTGACAATGACGTTGCCGATATCGCAAAGGATGGCTGAATGGGGCATAAAGGAGACTATAGATGTTGAAGAATGGCATTAGCCGTGGCTTCTGCGGCGTCTGGAAGACTCAGTGGCGGAACCATGCGGGCACGCATTTCATGGATCAATTGGGCATCATTTGCCAACATGCTGGCGGCTGCGGAGCCCGTTTCTTGTGGGTGGGTGCTGCGTAAAGCACAGCGGTGTTTGAGCAGCATGTCCGCGTTGCCTTCTTCCTGTCCTGGCACGACGTAGTCGATGATGGCCGGAGTGCGTGCGGCCAGAACCTCATGGAGGATGGCACCTCCAGCTTTGCAGATGACGAAGTCGTGAGTCCGCAACAAATGGGGGATTTGATCGGTCCACCCAACCACGGTGAAGCTTTCCTCAGGGAGTGAGTCGGCAAAACGATTGAGGGTCAAATGCAGTCTCCGTTGGTGCTTGCCCGCTGGCAGGGTGAGACGGGCACCGCTCAACAGGAGCGGGCGCAGTGCTTCAAGTGTGGCGGCCACATGGGGGACCGGTGTGGAGGGGAAATAAAGAATGCGGCGGCGCTCTTCGTTTG
>JBIIUD010000771.1:0-3470 GCA_044340175.1 Verrucomicrobiaceae bacterium | reverse complement strand
AATACCGGACGCTTGCTGGCCGCTCCAGTCCTCATCTGGTTGAGCGCCTGGATGAAAGCCACTCTGGATCTGCGCACCGCCATCACCTGCCTCGGCGGCTTCTTTCTGCTTGGCCTCGTCTTCCTCACCTTCCTTCCCGAGACCAAAGATCAAGATTTACCCGAGTGAGACGCTTACTTGTCGACCCGATGCGAGAAAGTACGTTGTTAAAGCCTTAGCCTGCCATCGCACGTCCCCATCACCTGGACACGCTCAAGCGCGCACAACGAACGCGGCAGCGGCAGCGGCGAAGCAACGGTTACTCCATATTCCTCAGCCCAAAGGCCTTCATTGACTCAGGTCCAGCTCACCAGACCCTCACCTCGAAGGCCGCGCTTTGAATTGGCTCAAGCGCCGACTCCCTGGGCTTCACTGGCAGTGCTACGCACCGCAACGCACCAGCATCAAAAAGCTGCCCCTTGACTCCCACCCACCTCAGGCTACCCTGCCGAGCCTAAGACGCATCAACGCATCATCATTCATCAATATCAAACTCTGACCCACCATGTCACGTTCCTACATCTTCTCTTCTGAATCCGTCGGCGAAGGCCACCCCGACAAGGTCTCTGACACCATCTCCGACGCCATCCTCGACGCCTGCCTCAAAGTGGACTCAAAGAGTCGCGTCGCCTGCGAAACCTTCGTGAAGAGCAACATCGTTGTCGTCGGTGGTGAAATCACCATCCCGAAGCTTCAGAATAAAAAGCTCGGCACCACCAAGCCGATCGATGAAGTCATCAACGTCGGCCAAGTCATCCGTGACGCCGTTCGCGGCATCGGTTATACCAACGCCGACGACGTCTTCCACGCCGACCAAATTTTCATCAATAACTACCTCACCATCCAAAGCCCTGACATCGCTCAAGGCGTGGATGCCGCCGAAGCCGAAGGCAAAAAGCACGCTGAACAAGGCGCTGGCGACCAAGGCATCATGTTCGGTTACGCTTGCGATGAAACCCCTGAGCTCATGCCCGCGCCGATCATGTTTGCTCACCGCCTCGGTCGCGAACTCACCCGCATCCGCAAAGCCGGCAAACTCGCCAAGTGGCTGCGCCCCGACGCCAAAAGCCAAGTCTCCGTCGAATACGTCGATGGCAGGCCAACCCGCATCGTCAACGTCGTCATCTCCACCCAGCACGCCGCCGACGTGAGCCATGCTGAGATCGAGAAGTTCTGCATCGAGCAGGTCATCAAGAAGGTGCTCCCCAAAGAAATGCTCACCAAGGACACCGAGTACTTGATTAACCCCACCGGCAAATTCGTCGTCGGTGGCCCTCAAGGCGACTCCGGCTTGACCGGTCGTAAAATCATCGTGGACACCTACGGCGGCATGGGCCGTCACGGTGGTGGCGCCTTCTCCGGCAAAGACCCCTCCAAAGTCGACCGCAGCGCCGCCTACATGGGCCGCTGGGTCGCCAAAAACGTGGTCGCTGCTGGCCTCGCCGCTAAGTGCGAAGTCCAGTTCGCCTACGCCATCGGTCACCCCCTGCCCGTCAGCGTTCACATCGACACCTTCGGCACCGGCATCCAAAGCGACGACAAAATCCTCGCGGCCGTTTTGAAAGTCTTCTCCTTCAAACCCGCCGACATCGTCAAGCAACTCAACCTGCTCCGCCCCATCTACTCGAAGACCACCAACTACGGTCACTTCGGCAAGATCGACGACCCAGACATCACCTGGGAAATCACTAACAAAGCGGACGCATTGAAGAAGGCAGTTCGCTAAAGTGAGGTGTGTTCGTGTTCCGTCTTCCGTGTTCCGCTGGGAACCACTGAATTCGGAACACGTCACACGAACAAAGCTTATGTAATGGCCCTGCAGACCTTTGAAGACTTAGAAGTTTGGAAACGGAGTTGTCGCCTCGCTGTGGATCTTCACATCGCCACCTTTGAAACCAAACCTTATGACCTCGCTCGTCAAATGCAGCGTGCTGCGACATCAATTCCCTCAAACATTGCCGAAGGCTCCGAACGCGATAGCGCAGGCGACTTCGTCCGATTCCTTCGCATCAGCAAAGGCTCATGCGGTGAGCTTCGAACCCAACTCTACATCTGGCAGCGCATCATGAAGAGCCTCAACTTTGAGCCACTTCCTAATTGCGAGACCTTTATCGAAGAAACCCGTGGTATCTCTGCCATGCTTCAAAAACTCATCCAAAGCATCCAAGCCAAGGAAAACTCAAAATAACCCCGGCGTGTCAACTCACGCCTCACGGAACACCGAAAACGGAACACAAACAAACCTCATGACTGATTACAAAGTAAAAGACATCGGCCTAGCCGACTTCGGCCGCAAAGAACTCGACGTTGCCGAGCACGAAATGCCCGGCCTCATGGCCACCCGCGAAAAGTATGGTCCGAAGAAGCCGCTTGAAGGCGTGCGCATCACCGGCTCCCTGCACATGACCATCCAAACCGGCGTTCTCATCGAGACCCTCAAGGACCTCGGAGCTGACGTGCGCTGGGCCTCCTGCAACATCTTCTCCACGCAGGACCACGCCGCTTCCGCCATCGCCGCCTCAGGCACCCCCGTCTTCGCCTGGAAGGGTGAAACGCTGGAAGAATACTGGTGGTGCACCTGGAAGGCCATCGTGTTCCCAGGAGACAAAGGTCCCCAACTCATCGTTGATGACGGTGGTGATGTGACCCTGCTCATCCACAAGGGTTATGAAATGGAAAACGGCGACGACTGGGTCAATACCCCGTCCGACAACCACGAAGTCAAGGTCATCAAAGACCTGCTCAAAGACATCGCCAAGAGCCAACCTGGCATCTTCCACACGATCGTCAAAGACCTCAAAGGTGTCTCCGAAGAGACCACCACCGGCGTTCACCGCCTCTATGAAATGGCCCGCGCAGGCAAGCTCCTGTTCCCCGCCATCAACGTCAACGACAGCGTCACCAAGTCCAAGTTCGACAACCTCTACGGCTGCCGTGAATCCTTGCTCGACGGCATCAAGCGCGCCACCGATGTCATGATCGCGGGCAAAGTCGGTGTCGTTTGCGGTTATGGCGATGTCGGCAAAGGCTGCGCCGCTGCCCTCCGCGGCATGGGTGCTCAGGTCATCGTGACCGAGATCGACCCTGTCTGCGCCCTTCAGGCCGCCATGGAAGGCTACCGCGTGATGCCCATCGAGGACACCCTCGGCACGGGCGATATCTACGTGACCACCACCGGTAACAAAGACATCATCACCCTTGAGCACATGGAACTGATGAAGGACCAAGCCATCGTTTGCAACATCGGCCACTTCGACAACGAAATCCAAGTCGATAAACTCAACGCCCGCACCGACGTCAAGCGCCTCAACATCAAGGCTCAGGTGGACAAGTACACCTTCCCTGCCGGCAACAGCATCTACATGCTCGCCGAAGGTCGCCTCGTGAACCTCGGCTGCGCCACCGGTCACCCTAGCTTCGTCATGAGCAAC
>JBIIUD010000510.1:0-3490 GCA_044340175.1 Verrucomicrobiaceae bacterium | reverse complement strand
CGCGCGGAGCTGGCTCGCCAGATCACGGATCCCGCCAATCCGCTCACGGCCCGCGTGATGGTGAATCGTGTGTGGGACATGCTCTTCGGCAAGCCTTTGGCACGCACCACGAGTAACTTCGGCGCGACCGGAGAACAGCCCACGCATCCCGAACTGCTCGACGATCTCGCCATCCGTTTCATGCAGAACGGCTGGTCGGTGAAGCGACTCGTGCGTGAACTGGTCATGACGGCCACCTACCGCCAAAGCAGCAGTGGTAGCGCTGCGAATGCTCAACGCGACGAAGCCAATGATGCGTTCTGGCGCATGAATCGCCGGCAGCTCGGCATTGAGTCCTGGCGCGATGCCATCATGTCCACCGCAGGCACGCTCACCCATGTCGGCGACCGGTCTGAGAATCTAGATACGCTTACGCATCACAAACGCACGATCTACTCCCAAGTCAGCCGCCGCGAGTTGAACAAGACACTCATGCTCTTCGATTACCCCGACGCAAATGTCCACGCCGCCCGCCGAAGCAGCAGCACCACACCCACGCAAAAGCTCTTCGTGATGAACAGCCACTTCATCATTGAGCAGGCCAAAAGGCTCGCCCAACGCCTCCAGCAAAGCGCCAGCGATGATGCCTCACGCATCCGCCACGCTTACGCCCTGCTCTTTGCCCGCGAACCCGAGACGGAAGAACTCGCCATTGCTCAGGAGTTCCTGAAGCAACCTGCCGAATCCACGCTCACAGCCTGGGAGCAGCTCGCTCAAGCGCTGTTGGCCACCAACGAAATGCTTTATGTGGACTGAATGCTCTCCAGCCAAGATTACCCGGCGCGACGCCCTCAACCGACTTTCGGCGGGCTTCGGCGCGATTGGACTCGCTGGCATGATGGGATCGCAAGCGAACGCGGCACCGCGGCAGCAGGTCCCACCGAAGGCGAAGCGTGTGATCTTCTTGTTCATGAACGGAGCGCCGTCTCACATCGACACCTTTGATCCAAAACCGGCGCTGAAGAAATACGAGGGTCAGCAGCCTTCCGGGAAGCTCTACCGGGCACCGAAGACAAGCGGCTTCATGTCGTCGCCGCTGAAGTTCAGTAAGTGTGGTCAAAGCGGCATCGAGGTGAGCGAGAGCCTGCCAGCATTGGGCAGCATCATCGACGATTGCTGCGTCATCCGCTCCATGCACACCAATGTACCGAATCACGAGCCTGCACTGCTCATGATGAATACGGGCAACATCCAGCCCATCCGCCCCTCGCTCGGATCGTGGGTGCTGTATGGACTTGGCAGTGAGAATGAAAACCTGCCCGGCTTTGTCGTGCTGCGGCCCACGCCGAACATCGTCGTGGGACCAGCGCTTTGGAGCAATTCCTTCCTGCCCGCCGAATACCAAGCCACTGGCGTCATCACCTCCGACATGAGTGTGGACAAACTCGTCGCGAACATCCGCAATTCCGCGCTCGCTCCCACGCAACAGCGGAGGCAGATCGACCTCATTCAGAAGCTCAATCACCTGCACGCAGGGAAGCGCGAGCATGACACCGCGCTCGAGGGCCAGATCAAGGCCATGGAAACAGCGTATCGCATGCAAAGCGCCGCCAGCGATGCCTTCGATATCAGCAAGGAAACGCCACAGATGCGTGAAATGTATGGAGACACGCCGTTTGGCCGCTCTTGCCTGCTTGCGCGTCGGCTCGCTGAATCAGGCGTGCGCTACATCAGTGTCTATTACACCAGTAGCAATAATCAGCCTTGGGACACGCACAGCGACCACTATAAGCGCCACCCCGAACTCTGCGCCGACAGCGACCGCGCCTCCGCCGCGCTCATCAGCGATCTCAAGCAGCGTGGACTGCTCGACGAAACGTTAGTCGTCTGGACCGGTGAATTCGGACGCACTCCTTACTCGCAAGAGAACCAGGATAAAAATAAAAAGACCGACCCGATGAAACGAGGTCGTGATCATCATCACACCGCCTTCAGTACGCTGTTGGCCGGTGGCGGCATCAAAGGTGGCCTTGCCTACGGCACCTCCGACGAACTCGGCATGAACGCGGAGGAAAACAAAGTCCACGTCCACGACCTGCACGCCACCATCCTGCATCAGCTTGGCCTTGATCACGAACAGCTCACCTACCGCTATGCAGGCCGCGACTTCCGGCTGACGGACGTGTTTGGCGACGTGGTGCACGACATCATCGCGTGAAACGCCTCTTCATTGTTTCTGCCACAGCAGTTGGAGAGGCCGGGGTGTCGAGTTGATCCCTTTTCCGAGACACTGAGGCACCTCAATCTTCGAACCACCGTTTCACAGCCTCAGGACTGAATCGGACAAGATGGCCGAGCTTGCGAAAGGGCAATCCCTGTTCGCGGAGGGTCGTCACGTGCCTCACACTGCATCGGGCGTAGCGGGCGACATCGTCGATGGTCCAGAGTGTTTTGGTCTCAGGGGATTCGGAGAATTGCGCAGCAGATTTTTGATCTTCCATACCGAGGCAGGTGTGTCAAATCCGTGCACTGCCTTTCATGTCTTGCACCTTCCATTGGGTGCAAGTTGTTGCGCAACGATGGACCGGCATGACAAGGCATGACCCAACTGCTGCACCTTTGCTGCACCTCCGGCGCTTGCACCTTGGAACGCACCCCTCAAATTCCTCACCGCCGCACCCTTCGCGACAGCAGATTTCGTGTCTGCCAAAACATCGTACATTTGCACCCTTTCATTTTCCACCCGACTGCACCTCCAGGCACCTTCGAACCCATTTGATTCACCTCAAAAGGGGTGGCATGACGCAATATGCCTCTCCAAGAACATCTACCTGCCGATGATTGCCAAAACACGAAAATTGGGACCTGCGTGGATCGGCATCCAGGCCCCGAAAACAGTGAAAAGCGGCAAAAATCGGAAGCCAAAAGGCCCCACTGTAAATCTGCTGGCTTTGCCTACGCTGGTTCGAATCCAGCTCTGCCCACCACCTTATTCCATAAGGGTTCCAGACGAAAACGAGCGCTCGAAAGGGCGCTCTTTTTTTTGGCCCGTTGCACTACGTGTGCACTTATCCAGCCCTCGAATGCGATGGACAGAAAAGGGGAGATAAAAGACCGTGGTGCGACCGGCCCGGTCGCCTAAATGAGGCTGGTAAAAGATGGGGGGTAAAAAACTGAGCGTGGGCCGCGAAGGAGTCAAACCTTGAGTCATCCTCCACTCGCAAGCGCTCACGCACATTGTGCGCACGTCAGCGTGCCTCCCGACCAACAACCAACAACCAACAACCAACAACCTGTAACCCACTAGCTCAATAGTGTTACCGATGTATTGAACCAAATCTGTTACCTATGTATTGACTGCGCCCACCACTCACCACTCATCACTGTTAGCCTTTAAAAATGACCCAGTCATTGTATAATTAGCCTTAATGGAAGGCCAAATGGAACAGATCATCCCCGAGAAGATCTCCATGTCGGTGGAGAGTCCACCACCGATGCTTACCCGCCCAGG
>JBIIUD010000509.1:0-3491 GCA_044340175.1 Verrucomicrobiaceae bacterium | reverse complement strand
ACGCTGACTTCCCACGAAGCGGTCTCGTGCCATTTCCCGAAGGCTCCGGTGCTGTAGCCATTGAGGCGGAGCATTTCGGCAAGGGGGGCGACGGCATTGGGGATCTCGCCAGTGGCTCCGGGGAAACCGGTCGCCATTTCGGTGATGAAGCCCATGTTACAAGTGTGGTGGTTGCGACCAGCCTTGAGAGCGGTGCGGGTAGGCGAGCAGAGAGCTGTAGTGTGGAACTGATTGTAGCGAAGACCGGCTTGAGCGAGGCGGTCGAGGGTTGGGGTCGTGATGGGGCCGCCAAAGGGGCTGGTGGCTCCAAAGCCGAGATCGTCGATCAAAATGAGAAGGACGTTGGGAGCGCCGTCTGGAGCCGTGACGTTGAATCTTGCAGGGGGCTGGACATTGCGGGCGTCGGTCTCGGAGTAAGTAGGGCGATCCGGTTGAGAAATGGGCAGAACGGAACGATCAATGCCTGCGGCTATGCTGGCCAATAAGGGAAAGAGCAGGAGATGGAGGGATTTCATGGTCCGGTGGTGGAGTGAAGTTTGAGGCGTTGAAAGTAGAGAGGAAGGGCACCCTTAGATTTAGGAACGGGGTGGGCTGGACTGCATGAGCAAGGGGGCCACGTGATCACGAATGAATTCTTTTTTCACGTTGTCGAAATGGTGGCCCTTGTCCCCATCCTTCCGGAAATCAGCCGAATAAGGAATGGTAACGATTTTGTCGGCGTAGAGTTGGCGGGTGGCGGCGGAGGCGTTGGTGGGAAGGACGAAGCCGCTGATACCTGCACCTGGGTCGCGGAACTTGCGGTCAGCCGTCCCTGAGAACTTCATCATCGTGCCGATCATGTGGTCATGGGGAGACGTGAAGATGTAGAGTTTGTTTTTGACCCGTTTCAGAGCTTCGGTGAGGTCGTAGTCGCGGCTGATGGAGGTGCCCAAAAGGACGACCTGATCAACCGGTGTGGTCAAAGGAAGGGATTCGAGGGCAAAGATGGCTTCGGCGGTGCCGGCTGAGAAGCCGAGGAGGGAGACAGGTGCCGCAGGAAATTGCTTCTGGTAGCCCATCACCTTGGCAGTCCCTGCCTCTGCCTGGGCGCGTTTGTAAGCGACACTGGCGTTTTGGTCAGCGATCAGACCCTTGCCGGTCTCCCAGGCGAGGAGTTCCCCGGCACCCTGATAGCCCGCTTCAAGCATGCCTTCGACAACGCCTGCCGCGTAGTTTTTCTTGACGGAGCCCCCTCCGGCACCATCGAAGTAGAAAATGCTGCCGCGCGGGAGGCGCTCTGCGCGATCTGAGAGGGGGTTCAAATCGGTGGTGGGTTTGGAGGCGCATCCGCTGAATGCCAAAAGTGTGAGCAAGGGTAGAGTGCCGAGCAGGCGCAAGGAGAGTTGTGGTTGTTGCATGAGAAAAAGGGAGAGTGAAGTCTAGGGGGGGCGGAGTGGATTTTGATTTCTGTTAGAAGCCCAGCGGGAGAGGTGAACAACTTTTGAACAGGACTTTGGGCAAACGATAGAGGATCGATTTAAAGTAAGGGACGGAGCAGAAAGAAAAGAGCTGCCTGTGTGGGAGTGATGCTTGCGGAAGTTTGCTCAGTGAAAACGATAAAGTCCATTTGAATGACTATCCAAAAAACGCAGTCAGGACATTTGCATCCCGACGACGGATCGGCTAACATCGGCAGGTGAATTCCCCGATGCCCACGGTGCTGACTGTGACCGGCCTCAATCCTGAGATGCTGGTGGATGCGATTCGCGACGCGCGGCTTGAGCCTTGCGTGCTGAGCCAAAGACCCGTTTCCAGTGAGTTGGCGAGCCTATTGTGTGGAAAGATAGGGCTCGACTTTGCAAGGATAGGACCTGCCATGCAGTTTAGAGGCGAGATGGCACGCAGCGCCTACACGTTGGTGTTTGTCATGGAGTGTCCTGAAAAAGGTCGCTCGTTCAATTTCGGCGTTGAGCATGCAGACGGTTACCTGGGTTTCTTTCCGCCCGGTGGGGAGGTGGATGCGATGACTCCAAAAGGATATGTCAATGCGACGCTGACCGTGCCGATCGCGGAATTCCATGCGGCACTGGAACATCACATTCCAGAATTTCCTGAGCATTTACTCCGGTCAGGCGCGGGGTTGCGGGTGGGAGCAGACGAGCAGGCTAGATTGCGTGACCTTTTAGATCAGCAAGAAAGGGCCCTCTGGGATTCGCCTGCCGTGTTTAACGAACCCGGGATGGGAGATCGCGTCGGGAGTGAACTGCTTGCTTCGTTCATGGCGGCCCTGCGGAGTGGTTGTGCCGAATGGATGCCGCCACCCACGAACCGCATAGGGGGTAGGTTTCGCCGTCTGCGACAGGCACGTGAATTCCTTGCCGCCCACACTCATGAACCCGTTTATCTGGCCCATTTGTGTGCCGAGATCGGTTTGACGTCTCGGGGGGTGGAGAATCTTTTTCAGGATTTGCTTGGTGTCAGTCCAATGACCTATTTGCGTCATCAGCGTCTGCATGGTGCTAGGCGGGCTTTGCTGGAGGCTGCGCCTGAAGATGGCACCGTGAAGTCTGCGGCTCTTGACTGGGGCTTCCTGCATCAAGGTCATTTTGCCCGTGACTATCGGACTCTGTTTGGTGAGTCCCCAGCGCAAACGCTAGCTCGGCGGTGAATCGGGTCTCAAAGGGCTGAAATGCTAAACTTTCAGTGATATTTAAGACGAATTTAGCACTTGCTATTTACGTGGTATTTCATAATTTTTATAATAGATTGGGGCTTTGGGAGTCATATCTCTCAAAGCACCTGTGTGTGCCATGCTTCCACTTGTTCAACAGCTTCTCAAAGATGCCGGTATCGGGGATAACCCCGATGTGGTTGCGGCTGTCGATGAAGCTTGCTACAACCAGACATCGTTTGTGGATTCGGTGTTGGATTGTGAAGGGGTGCGGGAGCGCGATTTCCTTGTTGCTTTGGCCCATGCCTTAAGCTTGCCTTGGTGGGAGATGGATCCGGCGCGGCCGGTTGATGGCACGGTACGGCGGCAATTACCGGCGGAGTTGGCTTTGCGTTATCGGCTGTTGCCACTGGGACTGGAGACGCCGCCGGAGGGTGCTGATGAAGGCATGACACTGCTGCATGTGGCGACGTGTGATCCCCTGAACCTAGTGGCTCGTCAGCATTTGGCAGCGAGTGCGAATCACACCATCGTCTGGCATGTGGGGCTGCGCACGCAGATTGTCGAGGGTCTGCAAAAGCTCTATGGTTTGGGTGCGGACACCTTTGAGAAAATCCTGCGTGGACGTGCGGATTGGGCCAATGACGAGTTGCGGGAAGAGGTGACCGTACTGGATGATGAGGAGGATGAAGAGGCGAGCGTGGTGCGGTTTGTAAACCAAATCATTCGGCGTGGGCTGGAGCAAAGGGCCACGGACATTCACGTGGAGCCGCAGCAGGATCGTCTGCGGATTCGCTATCGGATCGATGGACGGCTGGAGGAACTGCCAGTGCCTGAGAAC
>JBIIUD010000508.1:0-3495 GCA_044340175.1 Verrucomicrobiaceae bacterium | reverse complement strand
GCTCAGTGCGCTCGATCCCGAGCCTTGCCGTGATGCCTACTACGAGATCGCGGAGTGGTTGATTCGTCCGGGTATCGTCCACGCCTTGGAGCCAGCCTTTGTGCCGTGGGCGCGTCCGTTTGGCCCGTGGCTGCTGCATCAACTGGCGCAGCATCCGAAGTTTGTTGGTGGCAAAATCAGCACGCTGGATGAACCGCACTTCCTCTACTGGGCCGCGATGTGCCGCGACCTGGGTCTCGATTTCGCGCCGCACAGTGGGGATGACTTTGGCATTGCCACCGCGATCAAGCTGGGCCGGCCCCTGCTCATCGGGGCCGCAGTGAGTGGGGCGCCACTCATTTGCGCCGCCAAGGACATGTGGCTCACGGATGATTCACCCCTGAAGAAGTTCCCCACCGGCACCGGCCGTTTTGATACGCGAGTTTATAAGGTCTTTGAAGCCTTCCAATCGCTCGAGGATCAGGTCTTCCGCCTGGATGCTAACATGAGCGCCTCCGCCTACAAACACAGCACCGCGCACGTTCTGCACAACCTCGGTATCATCACTGCACCCGAAGCGCACCCCGCCTGCAAAGACCTGCGAGGAGCTGATGAAGCCTCTCGCATGGCCGAAGCCCTGCGCCGCCCGAAGCGCGTTGCGGAGCGGTTGGGAATTGCGTTTTGATAGGGTCTCGAGCCGTTGAACCCGGAAGCCGAAGTTAGAAATGTCGGATTCCGGTTCAACCGGCTTGCTTGAGCAGCCAGGCCAGGAGATCGGCGAAATCGGAAGCTTCGATGCTGTCGCCAAAGGTGGGCGGCATGAGGGAATTCGGCAGGACCGTGTCCTCTTGGATGTCGGCTTTGGAAAGGCGGGTCTCGGTGCCGGCAGCGTCAGCGAGGATGAGGACCTGGCCAACTTCAGCTTTGAGGAAGCCGGATAATGTACGGCCGTCTTTGCGAGTGATGAGGTGGAGGCGGAAGTGGGCATCGACGTTGCGGTTGGGGTCGAGGATGTCCTCGATGAGCCGAGCCGCCCCGCGGGTGCCGATGCCGTCGAGTTGCGGGCCGATGAGGCCGCCTTCTCCAGCGATCTGGTGGCAGGCGGCGCAGTTCATTTTGAAGACGTTCGCACCGATCTCGAGGTCAGGTTTCGCCTTTTCAAAAGCAGCGAGGCGGGTGGCGATGAGTCGGTCCAGCGCGGCGCGTTGCTCCGGGGAAACGGGGGTGGGTGGCGGAGCAGGGCTGGGCGGCAGGTAGGGGGCAAGCTGATCGCGCAAGGAGACGGGGGCGGTGGTGCGGAGGAGCGTGGCCAGGGTCGTAAGGGCGCGATGGGTTTCGGTGTGGGCTTGAAAGGTTTCGACCGAGAGGACCGCGGGCGTGATGTCGGTGATGCCGAGCCAGGCGTAAGCTTTGCCGGAGTCGCCATCGACAATTTCGAGGCGGACGTTTTGACCGGCGAGCTCGGTGAGGTCCCAGGTGACGAGTTGAAGGGTGTCACTGCGGGGTGGGAAGGCAGAGCGGAGGATTTTTCCGTCATCATCGATCAGGCGGACGAGGTTGCGTTCGTGAGCCGGGGCTTGCGGCGGGCCACGATGGCCGCAGAGTTGGAAGGTGAGGGTGGAAGGAGCGGGGAAGGCCAGGGAGCGGAGGGTGCCGGTGCGGCTTTCTTCCTCGCCACCGGTGTTCATGCTTTGCAGTGTGGGGCGCTCTTTACCGTCGGGCAGCTTGCGCGGGCGCAAGGTCCAGGCGGGCGGTTTGGTGGAGGCTTGGATGGGGGTCCACTTGGGTTCGGGTTGAGTTCTGATTGTTTCGAGCAAAGCGGTGGCGGTGGATTGTGCCCAGGCGAGGAGTTCGGGAGGCGGTGAGAGACCGCGCTCGAGGAGAGCGTTGAACAGGGTTTCGATGCTGGAGACGGCGGGAGCGGTGTGCTCACGCAGGATGGCGATGACTTTCGGCAAGGCTGCTTCGGGGAGGTGTCGAGCGAGGTGGGATTGGGTTTCCGGCAGTGAGAGATCAGCGTTGTTCAATAAATAGGTGGCAGCTTCAGCGGTGGGGACGGCTAGGGCGATGGAACTGAGGAGAGGGGAGGGCTTTGGCGATGCAAAAGCCGCAGGCTGACGAAGATTTTCGCGCAGGGCAATTTTGAGAACATGAACGAGGCTGGGGTCGTCAGATGAGGTGTTTTGGAGCTTGTGAAGAAGAGGCTGGACGAAGGATAAGGTGGTATGCACCTGCATGATCTCTGCAGCGGTGCGGCTGATTTTTGGAGAGGTGTCGGTGAGTTGGTCGAGGAGTGGGGTGGTCTGTTCTGGGGTGAGATTGGGAGTCTCTGCCAAAGTTCGAAGGGCAAGAATCTGGGTAGTTTCGGAGTCGGAGAAACGTGCTTGGAGTGCAGGTCGCTGGGTTTTGACGACGCGCCAAATCCGACCGCGCTCGCGGTCGCGGCCGGGGTGGTCGAGGGGGACTTCGTAGTGGCCGATGATGCGGTTGTAGAAATCGGCGATGTAGAGGGCGCTGTCGGGGCCGAGGGTAAGATCGACCGGGCGGAACCAGGGGTCGTCGCTGGTGAGGAAGTCGGGTTGCTCGTTGGCCTTGGGCGTGGAGCCGGTGAAGGTGACGCGGTCGTGGTTGATTTTGGAGGTGACGACGTTGCCGAGGAAGAGGTGGTCGTCCCATTCGGGGCCCCAGACGCCGCCGTCGATATAGACGATGCCGCAGATGCCGGTGGAACCGTGGGTGTGCTGGCACATCACAGGGGCGAAGCCGAGTCCGTCGTGCGGTTTGCCAAAGCTGGGATAATGGGCACCACGCAGCAGCTGGTAAACCGGGGAGCTATGGCAGTCAGCGCTGTAGAGGTTGTTGTAGCGATCCCAAGCGAGACCGAAAGGATTCACCTGACCAGCGCTCCAGAGCTCAACAGCGGAGCCGTCGGGACGGAAGCGGAAGACGTTGCCGGAGTGGAGTTCGAGGGTGCTGCCGTCTTTGCGCTTGAAGGTGGAGGTGTTGTTGAAGCCGTGCGTGGCATAGATCCAGCCATCGAGGCCAAGACGGAAACTGCTGCACATGCCGTGGGTGTCTTTTTCATAACCCAGGGGGCCGAAGAGGATCTCGCGCAGGTCGGCTTTGCCATCGCCATCGGTGTCGGCAAAGTACCAGATGTTCGGGATGCTAAAGGCGATGCATCCCGCGTGGTGCTCCGGCTTGTGCCAAGGGAGGACGCCGGTGGGGATGTTGAGGCCGTCAGCGAAGTCGGTGACCTTATCGGCCTTGCCATCGCCATCGGTGTCTTCAAGGATTTTGATGGCGTCGCGACTGTCTTTAACGTGAGTGCCTTGGGGATCGGACCAGCGGGTTTTGTCGGCGCTGTAAGGGTATTCGACGGTGGAGGAGACCCACAAACGGCCGCGGGCGTCGAAGGCGATGTTGATGGGTTTGTTGATCATCGGCTCGCTGGCGAAGAGCTGGATCTCGAAACCCTCAGGTACGTGGAGTTGGGCATGCTCCTCAGTGGGGGAA
>JBIIUD010000507.1:0-3496 GCA_044340175.1 Verrucomicrobiaceae bacterium | reverse complement strand
AAGCTTGAAGCCCCCGATGATGACATGGCCAAAGAGCGCCAGGATGCCGAGGCGACTCGACTGGTGTTTGTCGCGGACTTGTCGCCCAGCATGTTTTTGCCAGACGCAGGGCCAGATGGCACAATGACGCGTCATGCGCGGATGCGGGAGGTGGTGGAGGGAATCCTCCAGCGCGTGAGCGGGAATCTGCGGTTTGGAGTGATCGGCTTTTACACCGACTCGCTGCCCGTCGTGATGGAGGCCCGTGATCCCGAACTGGTGCGCAACGTTTTCAATGGGCTGCCGCTCACTTACGCAATGCCCGTCGGCCAGACCGATCTCGGTACGGCGGTGAATCGGACGTTGGAAATCGTGGCGGATTTCCCAAAGGGCAGCACGCGCATGATCCTCCTCACCGATGGCGACTCCATACCGCTCGCGCCGATTCATCCGCGTCCGGCATCGGTGCGAGAGCTACTGGTGCTGGGTGTAGGCAATCCGCGCCAAGGCAGTTACATTGACGGACATCAATCCCGTCAGGAAGCCGACACCTTGCAGCAGATCGCGACCTCGCTGCTGGGTAATTATCATGATGTGAACGACAAGCATCTCGCGACGGAAGCACTGGGGGATCTCGTCGTGCCGCTGGCCCTACCGCATCGGGGGCTCACGCTGGCGCAGTGGGCAGTTTTGGCAATGATGGTCGGCGCTTGCCTTTATGCGCTCATCCCCGTTGCCCTCGAGTTCTTTGGCTCGGACTGGAAGGTCCGCAGCGTCCGGAAGGAGGCGGCCTTGGCACGATGAGAAAGTTTTTCACACTGCTCTGGCTGCTGTGTCCGGTGGCGGCGCTGTATTACCACTTCAATGAAGGTCAAAACGAGCTGACCCGCATCCAGGCGCGCAAGCACGTCGAGCAAATCCGCAAGCTTGAGCGCATGAAGGAGCCGGACTGGGCGGTCATCATCGAGGAGTATGACAAGCTCAGCGCCGAGCTGCCCAAGACCGAAGCCCCGCTCGTCCATCATCAGATTCGATTGGCGAAATCGAAGGCGCAGTTGGAACTGCTCGATGTCGCGGGCTCGATCGAAGAATTGACCGACCTGCTCCAAGAGGCCGCACAATCGCATGGTGAGAACGCGAAGATCACCCGCGCCGTGCGCGAGATGCTCGGCAAGGCGCACTACTACGCGACCTATCTCTTGAAGACCAACGGAGCCGCCGAGGAAGAGTGGCGACCCTTTGCCGAGCGCACACGGCAGATCTTTCGTTTCCTTGCCGAGCATCAGGAGCCAGGTGCTCTGGAAAAGTACGAAGAGCGCGTTGCAGAGGAGTTGGCGAAGACCATCAACCCATGAAGATACTGAAGTCCATCATCCTCTCGTCACTAATGGCAGGCTTCGCTATGTCACAGGAAAAACCCGCTGCGGATGCGATCAACGGAGTCAAGGGCGTGAAGCAGGAAGCTGTCACCAGCATCAAGAAGATCGAGCCGCCGACGGTCGTGCCGGTAACTCCGCCGCCACCGACGGGAGTGACTCAACCCATCCCACCACTGCCACCCACAGGAGTCACACAGCAGCCTCCGCCTCCACCTCCACCACCCGCGGTGCAGGGCATGAACCAAGTGGATGGCATTCAAGCCATGCCACCGCCGAACGCGGTGAAGGGTGTCCCACCGCCGCCCGCATCCGCCATCAGCACCATCCGCGCGGTGCCAGGTGTGCAGGGCATCATCACGCCAAAACAAATGAATCTCGAAGCCGCGTTGCTCATCAAAGAAGACGCCAAAGGCACTCCCGTAGGAGGGGGTGCTGAAGGCGGCAAAGGCAAAGCTGCCGCTGCTGCCTTGCTGAACGGCCCCAAGGGACTCACCCCCGCGCCACCCGTCCCGAATGGCGATGGCCGTACGGGGCTTCAAGAGTTCGAAAAGCTCGACAAACCCGGATCCTAACCTTTCCCCATGAACCCGCTTCATCTCTGCGCGGCCCTCGCGCTCATCCTACTCACGACTGCGCAAGCCCAAGAACCGGCTGCCGCTATTCCCGCTCCACCACCTGGGCCAGATCCAAAGCTGCTCAAGGAATACGAGTCGATCCTGAAACAAAAGTTCACCCGTGACCCAGGCGAGCTGTTGCGTCACCTTGAGCGCGTCGGCACCGCTGATCCCGCGACCTTGCCTGCGTATGACCGCTTCCTCCTGCGCTTCGTCACGGGGGATTGGGCCAAGGTGGGGGTGGAACTGAAGCAGATGCCGCCCAACCTCGCGGTGCAGATTTACAACAAGATGCTCGCTGATCTCACTGAGAATCGGAAGCCCGTGGTGCGTCTCGATGACATCGTCGGACTCTCCGAAGCCGCGCCCACCGAACTCAACAACGACAATGTGCGCCGACTCGGCCAACTGCTCGGCATCGCCGTGCCGATGAGCGAGGTCTTCTGGCTGACCGACCGCTTTCAAAAAGGCACCGGCCAGTTTGGCGGCACTGATCCGGCCAAACGATTGCTCGCCGCGCGTGTGCTGATCGCGGGCAACTTCCGCGACCTTGCTCGCGAGTACTTGCCCGGAAACGAGGCGATTGCTCAGATCGCCGATGAAGGCGTTCGCAACGAACTCATGGCCTTCGTCGCCACCCAGGAGCAGCGCGAGAGCATGCAACGCAGCGAGGTGCAGCGCATCTGGGATGAAAACATCCGCGAACTGCGGGTTCCAGCGACAGAAAAAAACAGAAACTCCGAACAGCAGAGAGCCATCAGCAACATCTCAAAGGTCATCACTCAAGTGCCGCCTGGCACCTTGGCCCCTGCCTTCACGGAACTCGTCAAAGATCATCCCGATACCGCGATGAAGCTGCTGACCGCGCTCGCTCGCAAAATTCAATACGATCGCAATGGCGAGGTGCTGACCCGCACGTCAAACATCACCGTGCAGGCCAATGTCGCGAACCTCCTTTGCGATCTTGTGAAGCCAGGCGAGCAGCCCTGGGCTCAGGTCATCGAGCTGATGGCCGATGTGTGGGCTGGCGAGGCGGAGAACACGTTCACCCAGAAGTCCGCCACTTCCAATCCTCAGCGTTTTGTCCTGCCCGAAGACTTGATGCCGCACACTCCCACAGGCAAATGGGCCGCCGCCCTGTCGTCCAGTTCGCGTGATCGCATGGATGTCGCCATGTCGCGCCTCATCCTCACGGGCGCCAACTTTGATCAAGCCGCCGAACGCATCGTCGAGATCGGCAAACGCAGCGCCCGCGCCGGGGCGGCGCTTGCCGAAGACTTCCTCGGTGTCTGGGCGAAGACACACAACCCTCAGATCCCCGAACCTCTGCGCCGAAAGTTTGGCCTGCCCGATAACGCGCGCATTCCCGTCACGCCCATCATGATGGAGAAAAACATCGAGAGCCTCGCACGCATGATGGCGCTGTTTCGTCAGGCGGGCATTGCACCCGCTGACTACAGCAAAGTCGTTAATGCCTTCGACCTCGCTTACAGCAGCGCAGAGACGTATCGCACCACGCACATC
>JBIIUD010000576.1:0-3130 GCA_044340175.1 Verrucomicrobiaceae bacterium | reverse complement strand
CTTTTCGGATCACCGCCGAACCCATCAATGACAACTTTCAGGACAGCATGATCCTCACCGGAACAACGGTGCGCACCAGAGTGGATACGGAAGAATACACCAATCAACTTGGCGAACCCAACCATGCGGGCTTCTTTCCCAGCCACTCAGCCTGGTACCGTTGGATCGCGCCAAGAACGGGTCTTTACGAAATCCGAACCCGCACCACCATGTTTGATACTGTGTTGGCGGTTTACACTGGCAATTCTATCGAGAGCCTTCTGCTCATGGCCTACAACGATGACGGCTACGCCTTCCGTTTTGACAGCCTGGTCAATCTTTCAGCCACCAAAGGCGTCGCTTATCGCATCGCTCTGGATGGTTATGCTGGTCAGAGCGGCCGAGCCACCTTAGACATTCGACCGACCTCATTCATCCCTTTGGCCAACGTCAATTTTGAGCCGGAGCAAGGTTTCAAATCTGGAGCCTCCACTGCGGGCACCGGCCTCTGGCAGGGCGACGTCAGCGCCGCCACCGTCGAGTCTGGTCTCGCGGCTGATTCGGGCCAATTTGTTCGCCTCGGCGGTGGTTCCCCAGCTGAAGATGCTGCCTCCGCTGAAGTCTGGCATCCCGCCATTCCTGATGCCGCAGTCTCCTCCTCCAGCGTCACCAGTTCCTTCAAAGCTGGCATTGATTTACCCGAAAACACCTCTTCGACCGATGTCTTCTCCTGGACCATCTACAATAGTGAAGAGACACCTCTGCTGGCACTTGGATTTTCTGCCGCCGATGGCGGCATCACCATCACCAACGTCAAAGGTGAAGTTTGGACCCTCGAGCCAAAGCTCGTTTCCGGTGCGGCTCACCAGTTTGAGATCACCACGGACTTCGAAAACAATGTTTGGAGCCTGCTCTTCGATGGGGTGGACTTGCTTTCGGATCTGCCCCTCGGAATCACCACTGAGACCGCTGATTTCAAAGACATTTCTGCTGGCTGGACTCCCACGGGTGGAGATCCAGCCAGCATGGTCTTTGACGATCTGATCATCTCAACCTCCGCGCCCTAAGCGTTCAGGGTACTCTAGGAAACTTGGAGAAGTCAGGCTTTCTCTTTTCCACGAAAGCCTGTTTTCCTTCCTTCGCTTCTTCACTCATGTAGTACAGAAGCGTCGCATTGCCTGCTAGGTCCAAGAGCCCCATCTGACCGTCACAATCGGCATTCAGAGCCGACTTCAAGCAGCGCAAGGCCAGGGGTGAATGCTCAAGCATTTCGCGGCACCACTTGAGGGTTTCAGATTCCAAATCCGCGAGTGGCACCACCGTATTCACTAACCCCATCTCTAGCGCTTGCTGCGCATCATACTGACGGCAGAGATACCAAATCTCCCTCGCCTTCTTTTGCCCAACGATGCGTGCCAAATAACTCGAACCGAGACCACCGTCAAAACTCCCCACTTTCGGCCCGGTTTGTCCAAACCGGGCGTTATCGGCCGCAATCGTCAAGTCACAAACCACATGCAAAACATGACCACCGCCAATGGCATAGCCCGCCACCATGGCCACCACGGGCTTTGGCAAACCCCTGATCTTTTTTTGTACATCAAGAATATTCAACCGCGGCACGCCATCGTCCCCGATGTAACCCGCATCCCCCCTCACCTTCTGATCACCCCCTGAGCAAAAAGCTAAAGGCCCCTCACCCGTCAAAATAATGACTCCAACCTCACGGTCTTCATGTGCCAGCTCGAATGCATCCAGCATTTCCTTCACGGTCTGAGGACGAAAGGCGTTCCTCACCTCCGGACGATTGATGGTGATTTTCGCAATTCCGTCCTCGGTTTTTTCGAGTTTGATGTCAGTGTAAGTTTTGATTGGGGTCCACATAAGCAAGGATTCATACGCTCCAGTCCCCTACGCGCAACGTCTTCAAAGCGTGAGTTTTAAAAACACCCCAACGACATGGTCAGTCGTCCATCCGTCGTCAAAGCGGAAGGATCGCACCATATAAAAGAAATCCACCGCCGTTTTCTTTGTGATCGTGAAGGTAACCCCGACTGGCACAGCCCGATTCTCCGTCCAATCTCCGCGATCCAACTCTACCAACCCCTCATTGCTGAAATAAACCGCCGTCAGAGGTCCGCAGTCCTCCAAACGGCGAGTCACCTGCAATCGGTGCCTCATTCTTGGTCGCGGTTCTCCCTGCCAATCTTCCCAACGCATTTCCGCCCGATTCCGAAAATGGATTGTCCAGTTATTTCCCAACTGAAGGATCGGATTCAATTCCAACTCGGGTCGAACCTGTTCAAAAAAGGACTCATCGCCACCTCCTCGTTCGAGACGTAGCATCGAAAGCCCAACACCCCATTCCAGCCAGGGTTGTATGCGATGTTTGAAGCGTGGACTGAACAATTGCACGATCGGACCTCTTCCGTCCGCCATGGCCTGGTGTGAAAAAAGATGGAACCTGGAGTCTTCGTTCTTCCAAACGGTCACATCCAACCAAGCCCAAACATCCGCTCCTAGCTCCGCCTTCACACGGCTGGGATCAAACAACTGCAAAAGGCCCATCAGTAATCCAATTCGGGGCCAATTCCAATACGCGCGTGTCACTTCTGCAATAGATAGCAGACCGTCACATCGGCATGCTCGAAAGTGATGACGATCTTGTGACTTGCAGCGTCTTGTTTGTTCGTCGAGATCGATCTATATTGGACTCTGGCGCCGTCATTGCTCGCGTCCTAGAGCGCTTCCCGCTCTCGTACTCTGGGTGCTACCCTTTCCTGGGCATGCCGGGAGGTTGTCCTTGCTTCCGCCTCACCGGCGGATCTCCACGCCGCCTTCTGCCTGCGCCCATGCCATTACCTTTCTGTTCTCCATGTTCATGTCGAATACGGCCACTTGCGCAATGAAACTCACCCTCCTTCTCGGTCCACCGCTCGCCGTCTTCTGGTGCCTTCTGCTTGGTTGATCTGAAAGGCACAGCTCACTCACTGCAGCGGCGGCAACTTGGCGGAATAGTGAACGGCTCGGTGACGATTGTCATCAAAGGCGAAGTGCAACCACTGACCGTCCTTGCTGACAAAGCCGTCGGGATAGTTCATCCGGCCTTTGGGACCATCGACCGACTCTTTTTGGAGCACACGTTGATATG
>JBIIUD010000504.1:0-3520 GCA_044340175.1 Verrucomicrobiaceae bacterium | reverse complement strand
CAGCGATGGCTTTGAGGCCTGGGAAACCGCGCTCGCTCAAGCCCCGCTGCATCGCCTCCAAACGCGTGATATCCGTGAGCAGGTCCTGCGCGGCATGGAAAGCAATGCCCTCCGCAGTGAAACCCTCATCCGCAACCGCTTGCCAAAGTTTCTCCACCGCCTCGGTCGCGACTTCGCCGGTCTTCCGGGATCGAGTGTTTACAACGCGCTGCACTCAGGTGAAATGTCCTATCGCTCCTGGTGTTTCCGCAAGGACTGAATCCAAGAGCAAGTGCCACCACACCGCTCCCGTTTTACCCGCATGTCCCGATCCACCCTTTTTGCCTCTGCCTTAATGCTCCTGGCCTCCACCTCACCCGCTCTGGAAATCGTCGCTCATCGCGGCTTTTCGGAACGCGCCCCCGAAAACACCCTCGCCGCCTTTCGTTTAGCCTGGGAAAGCGGCACTGATGCCTGTGAACTCGACCTTTATTTGACCACAGACCAAGAGATCGTCGCTATCCATGACGCTGATACCAAGCGCACCACCGGCGTTTCCAAGCTCGTCAAAGAATCTTCCCTCGCCGACCTCCGCCCACTCGACGCAGGCTCATGGAAAGCCCCCGCCTACAAAGGCGAGCCCATCCCCACCCTCGCCGAATCTCTGGCCACACTGCCTGCGGGCAAACAACGTTTCTTCCTCGAAATCAAACATGACGCAAGCATCGTCCCAGTCCTCGCCAAGCAGCTTGAGACCTGGAAACCACGCGCATCCCAGCTTTGCATCATCGCTTTCGACCGAAAGGTGGCCCAAGACTCCAAGAAAGCCATGCCGTGGATGCCCGTTTACCGTCTCTCCTCTGATATCACCAAAGACAAAAAACCGGTCAACCTGGACCAACTCATCCAGGACACTCTCGACGACGGGCTCGATGGTCTCGACCTCGGTCGCAAATGGGTCTGGACCTCTGAACTTGTCCAGAAAGTCCGCGCGGCGGGCCTCAAGCTTTTTGTGTGGACAGTCAATGATCCAGCCGAAGCACGCCGCCTCGCCAGCCTCGGTCTCGATGGCATCACCACGGATAATCCCGTGACCATTCGGGACGCCTTGAGCGCTAACGCTAAACCCTGACACCCGCCGCCGCCGTCCTCACCGCGTCGCCGGCAAATCCATAGGCTGCGGTGGCTGGATCACGCCGCGACCCGAAGCTTTCTCGGGAATCCACTGGATGAACGGGATACCCAAGCGTTTCTCCAATTCCTTGATGCCGTCCACCACCGCAGGAAACTTGGGACCTTCCCGATCATAAGACGCCTTCAGCAAATCATACGCTCTGCGCCAGAGCGCGCGCTCCGTTGACTTCAAGTACTCATAGGCGGCAAAGCGCTCATACCGTTGCAAGCCCTCCAACTTCGACACCCGCTCGTAAATCTCACCAGCTTTCGCCGGATCGATTTTTCGCTTCGAATAAATGTCCCCCAGTCGTGACAGTAGCCGAGCATTTTCCGGATTGTAGCGCAGCCCGTCCTCCAGGATTTGAATGCCACGATCGATGTGGGTATGATAGAGTTTGCCACGCATGATCGGCTCCACCCGATCACTGTGCAGGTAGTTCGACGCCGCATTGTAAGCCATGTGCCAGGACGCCTCATCCCAGTAGGAGACATCGCGCGGCTGCAGGCGACTGGTCAGTTGGAAAAGACTGTCCACTTTTGCCCACTCCACATTTTCAAAGGCCACATAAGACTGCATGTAAGTGACACTGGCCACGAGCGCCCGCAAACCTCCGAGCGAGGCAGCAAAACCCATCTGCCCCAGATTCTCCCAAAGCCCCAGATCGATCGTCCCCTCCAGCAGCCGCGCTTCTTTCAATCGTGCGCTAACCGCCTGCTCCACAGGCAGTTTCACCACACCCAGCAGCAGCAGCGCTAGAAGGGCCTGAACACGGCGGGATTTCATAGCTCCTTCTCCACAAACAACAGATGTGCCACCACGAGATAGCCGACCACATAAAGCACTCCCGCCCACACCATGAACCATGCCGCACCCGCCACGACTCCATCTCCCACCACCACCTGGTCGACCACATCAAAGAGACGCAGGTCCGGCACCAAAACGGCAAACAATCCAGAGGCGATCTTTTCTCCCACCTCATCAAACGTGCGGTGGAAGAAAAACTCCCGAATCAACTCCTGCCCCTGACCGATGATGCACACACAGAACGTCGTGATCACCGTGAACAACGTGCTACTGGCAAAGCAGGAGATCATCAGCGCCAACGCTGTCACCACCGCCGCCTTCAAAAACACTGCCAGCACACCGATCTGCAAATTCCACCCCAAGCCCTGCGCCTGAATCCGGCCAGCCTCCGCCGCCAGTTCCTCCGGCGTGGCGTTGCCTTGTTGTAGAAACGCCAGTTCTTGGGCCATCACCATGGTCTGCCTGAAATAAAGCACCCCGCATAACAGCAGATCCATGATCAAAAGCCCACCGCCGATCAGCAACATCACGCCCAAAAACTTGCCCAAGAGATACTCGACCCGCGGCACTGGCTTTGACAGGATCGTGTAGAGCGTTCTGTCCTCCATGTCTTTCGGCAGGAGCAGCGCCGTCGCCACGATCGCCAAGACCAAACTGAAAAACTGAAGCGCCCCGAAAGACACATACTTTAGCATCTTGAGCTGCTGCTCCGCACTGAACACAGGAAACAAGAAGCCCGCAGCCACCACAATCACACTCAGCACCACTAGGAACACCAAGATGCGCATTCGCACCAGTTGGGTCACAGTGGCTGCTGCCATGGTCCAGATTCGACTCAGGGAGAACCAGGGACTGCGCTTCTTGGATTCAGACATGGCTTACAGACCCTCCTTTCCAGCATCCACGGTGGATTCTAAAAACAACCTCTCCAGCGTCGTGCGTGGGCGGCCAGTGTGCACCAGTTTCGCCCCGCCTCCGCTAGCACTCACCACATCTTGGATGCGCGCCAGCAAAGACGCATCTGCATTCTCCAAAACAATCTCTGTCTGATTCTCCACCGCTATCAAATCCTCCAACCGCCCCTCCTTCACCATGCGCCCGTGCGCCATGATGCCCACCCGATCACACACCTCCTGCATTTGCTCCAAAAGATGGGACGTGACCAACACCGTTAGCCCCCGCTCGCGGAAGCCCAGAATGAGATCCCGAATCTTTCGTGATCCGGCAGGATCCACCCCCGCTGTGGGCTCATCAAGCACCACCATGCGCGGCTCATGGATCAGCGCCTGAGCTAGCCCCAGCCGCTGCAGCATGCCTTTCGAATAGCCTCCCACCCGGCGTGATGCCGCGTCTTCCAAATCCGTCAGCTTCAGCATCTCCACAGCTCGTTCTGATAGCGCCTTCCCGCTCAACCCACACAGCCGACCATAAAAATGCAGAGTCTCCAGCCCGGTCAGATGCTTGTAAAAATACGGATTCTCAGGCAGAAATCCCACCTCACTCCGACTCAGCACCTCCTTGCTATCGCAACCAAATATGCGCGTCTCTCCCTGCGTCGGT
>JBIIUD010000505.1:0-3520 GCA_044340175.1 Verrucomicrobiaceae bacterium | reverse complement strand
CGATGTGGTGGTGTTTGATCCGGCCAAGGTGAATGATCCCTCGACTTTTGAGGATCCGCATCACTATGCCGAGGGATTCAGCGCGGTGCTGGTGAATGGCGTGCCAGTGATCGACCAGGGCGTCTTGACGGCGCAGCGACCTGGAAGGGTGGTGCGTAGGGACGAGTAGCCCGTCAGTGGGAGAGCGGGGGCTCGGGGTATTCGAAGACTTTACCCTCGTAGTTGCGGATGAGCGTGCGCTGTTCGTCGCGCATGAGCACGTAGTCGGGGTTGACGGGAACTTTACCGCCGCCGCCTGGGGCGTCGATGACAAACTGCGGCACTGCGTAGCCAGTGGTGTGACCTCTCAGAGACTCAATGATTTCGACACCCTTGTGCACGGAAGCACGCAGGTGGGAGGAGCCCTGGATGAGATCACACTGATAAAGGTAATACGGGCGCACTCGGCACATGAGGAGCTTGTGGACGAGGGATTTCATGATGTCCGACTCGTCGTTGACCCCACGCAGGAGGACACTTTGATTGCCCATGGGGACACCGTGATTGGCGAGAAGCTCCAGACCAGCGCGCACTTCGGTGGTGAGCTCGCGTGGGTGATTGGTGTGGATGCTGATGAATAGCGGATGGTATTTTTGCAGCATCTGGCAGAGCGCCGGCGTGATGCGCTGCGGCAAAAAGATCGGCACCCGGGAGCCGATGCGGATGAACTCGATGTGGGGGATGGCGCGGAGGCGAGAGAGGATGCCCTCGAGCTTGGCGTCGGAGAAGAGGAGGGGGTCACCACCGGAGAGAAGGACGTCGCGGATTTCGGGATGCGTTTCGAGGTAGCGGAAAGCGGCCTCAAATTCGGTGTGGAGTTCCTGTTCGCCGGCCCCGGAGACGACGCGACTGCGGGTGCAGTAGCGGCAATAGGCGGCGCAACGGTCGGTGACCAGAAACAGGACCCGATCAGGGTAGCGATGAACGAGGCCTGGCACTGGCATGTGGGAATCTTCACCACAGGGGTCGGCCATTTCAGAGGGGTCTTCCCAGGTTTCCTCAATTCGCGGAATGACCTGACGACGGATCGGGCAGTCAGGGTCGGTCGGATGGATCAGATTGAAATAATGCGGGGTGATCGCCATCGCGAGCTTGTTGCCTGAAAGCAGAACCCCGGCGCGTTCTTCCTCTGCAAGGGTGAGATGCTGCTCGAGCTGCGCCAGCGTGGTGACTCGGTTCTTGAGCTGCCAGGATTGCGAGTCCCACTGCTCCTGAGTGACGCCGGAGTCCTTCCAGTAGCCAAATCCAAAGCTGGTAAAGGCTTTTTCAGGGAGATCCGCCGCAGGGCGGGGAAGGGCATCAGTGGTAGGCTGTGCAACCTGGTTCAGAGAGGAATCCAAGCGGTTCAGCAGGAGCGTGTCAGACATGAAAGGAAGGTGCTGAGAGAGGTGAAGCGTACGTGGATGATCGGCTGCCTGTCAAATGATTGGGTGGCGGCGCGGTAGGACATTTTCGGATTCGGTGAAAACTTGCGCGTAGGATGCAGGGTGCTAGGATCAGGCCAACGGAATGAACTTATTACCATTGCTGCGGGAAATCGTTCACGCTCCCGTGTTGGAAATCATTCTTCTCCTCAAGCGCTCGACCGGGATGTCCGTGAACGAGTTGTGTCGTGAGATGAAGATGAGCTACATGGGGGTGAAGCAGCATTGTGTGGAGTTAGAAAAGAAACGTCTGCTGGACACTTGGCGGCGTCCTAAACCTGCAGGCAGACCGGAAAAAGTTTATCGGTTGACCAGTAAGATCGACGGCTTGTTTCCCGAACTCGGCAATGAGTGGTCGCTGAGTCTGCTTGAAATGGCGGATCAGGTGTTCGGTGAGCGCGCGGCGGCCAAGTTGCTATTCCATCTTTTCCAAAAACGCACTGAGCGTTGGCAGAAAGTGATGCAGGGCGCGACGGTAGCCATCAGGGTGCGAGAGTTGGGCAAATTGAGGGCAACGGAAGGTTACCTGACCTTGGTCCATGAAGTGGAAGGCGGGCTCGACCTAGTGGATCATCATGATCCCTGTGGCAGTGTGGCCGTTCGGTATCCATTGGTGCAGGAGTTGGACTTGGCCGCGGTCGAGCAGTTGCTCGGAGTTTCAGTGGCACGAAGCGTGGAAGAAGCGGCAGGGTTGAAGCGTGTTACTCATCGCGTTTTGTTTCCTCAGGAATAGAGGCGTGTATTCATTCTTCGAGGCATTCATTCACGCACATTTATCCATGGGACATTCGTCAGGTAGGGCATCAGGCAGTCAAATCAGCAGCGGACGCCACGGCAGGTTGAGGTCTTTTGGGTGGCGTGCAGGGCTGTTGATGTTGCTTGTGCTACCGAGCTGTGTGGTGGCTCCATTAACAAAGAAAGCGCGATCACCGTCATGGCAACGCAGTGAGAAAGAAGCGCCGCATCTGCTGGCACGTGTTTTCTATGGGGATGCCGAAACGACCCGGTTGATGCTGGCTGAACTCGGCGACGTGGCCCGCCCGGTGCGGCGCTGGTCAAGACAAGGCAATGGGGCGGTGTCTGTCCGCTTAGAAGATGAGCGTGGCAAGTCTTTGCCCATGGTGGAGTGTGGTGGGTATTTGATTGTGGAAGGAAACGCCGGACAGAGCTACGCGCTCAGGGTTCGAAATGAGACAGATGTGACCCTTGAGGTGCTTCCTATGGTCGATGGTCTCGATTTGGAATCGGGCCAGGAAGCCCGTCTTGAACGAGTCGGAAAGCTGGTGGCGCCGCGCAAAGAAACCCTTTTTTCGACTCGTGCTGGTGCGGATGGAAAAGGCGAATCCCTACGATTTCTGGCGAATCAGGATTTGGAAACGCTTCATCGGACGCATTCCACGGGAACGGCTGGAAGCCTTGTGATTGCAGTGTTTCTTGGTGAAGGAGACGAGAGTTTTCAGAATCGTCCTGCACGTGAGCGCCGACGTCCCGGAATTTTTCCTCAACCGGGTAGTTTCCCGGAGAGGCGCTATGAGGCAGTGCTGATACCTTATCAATACCGATAAGTTGTAGGGCTTTGAGGTGAGTTCAGGCTTGACTAGATCACCTGCCCCGAGCAGAACGTGGTGCTGTTCAAAAGTTTTGGGTTTGACAAGACCTTTGTAACGAGCTTTATATTCTAAAAAAGCGAAGTCATGTTGAATTCACAGCACCTTAATTATCATCATCTGCGCTACTTCTGGGAAGTCGCTCGACATGGCAGCCTCCGAGTGGCGGCCGAAAAGCTCAGCGTCTCACAACCGACGATCAGTGCTCAGGTGAAGGCATTGGAAGACTCCCTCGATCGGCAGCTGTTTAGCCGTTCGGGTAGAGGTTTGAGGCTGACGGAAGCTGGGCGCATGGTGATGGATTATGCGGGTGAGATTTTTGGCCTTGGGGGCAGGTTAGTGGATGTCTTAAATGGGGCGCATTCACGTCAACCCGTCCGGCTGAACCTCGGCATCACGGATTCGTTCGCCAAACTGTTTGCTTGGAATTTGGTGAGGCCAGCTTTGAAA
>JBIIUD010000503.1:0-3521 GCA_044340175.1 Verrucomicrobiaceae bacterium | reverse complement strand
TGGCGCGGATGGGGCAGGCGCCGCATGGGCCGGATGGGGTGCTGTATCCGGGGACATGTCGGGGGTTGAGTGAGGACGAGCGTGCGGCGAGAAGGCAATCGAGTGAGGGCTACGCGTTGCGGCTGGATGTGGCGAAGGCGGCGGCTTTGGTGGGGCGGGAGCTGAAGTGGCGGGATCGAGGGCGGGGTGAGTTTGTGGCCAAGCCGGAGGTGTTTGGGGATGTGGTGCTGGCACGGAAGGAGACGCCGACGAGTTATCATTTGGCGGTGGTGGTGGATGATGCGCTGCAAGGGGTGACGCTGGTGACGCGGGGAGAGGATTTGTTTGAGGCAACGCATGTGCATCGGTTGCTGCAGGCGCTGCTGGGGCTGCGGGTGCCGGAATGGCGGCATCATCGGTTGATCACGGATGAGAACGGGAAGCGCTTGGCGAAACGGGATGAGGCGCGCTCGGTGAGGAGTCTGAGGCTGGACGGATGGACACCTGAAGCGGTGCTTATGGCCATCGAATGACAGTCTTTTGATTTTAAGATTGCCGAAGGTGGGCGTTTTTGGTTAGAAATAACCACAACAAATTCATTGCCCTATTCAAGATGAAAACTTTTGCATGCCTTTCGGTGATGACAGTGATGGCGCTGTCTGTTTTAGCGCAGGATGAGCCTCAACGGAGATCCGTTTCCCAGGAGCCCAAAGAATTGATTCAACTTCGAAATGCTTGGTTGCAGGAGCGGCAAAAGGCCGTGGAGCCTCTCGACAACGAGTATCTGGATTCGCTCGAGACAATGCGCAATCGCTTGGCTAAGGGTGGGGATCAAAAGGCTCTGGCCGCGGTGGAGCATGAGTTGCAAGAGCGCAGGACGGCGTTGAAGGCTCGGATAGCGGAGCTGCCGGATGACAATCATGCCAAGATGAGCCATGGAGCGGTGGCCAAGCTGAGCCCAATGCAGCGCGAGCTGTTCGCGAAAAAACTGGCGGGTAAAGTTTGGCGAGTGGACCACGAAGGGGAAGGACTACGCTGGTATTTTTTCTCGCAGGACGGCATGTTTGCCCGCAAGTCTCGATTCACGGATTGGGTCTGGAGTGCGGCGGAGGGTAAGTGGGAGGTGGATGAACTGGGCACCGTTGAGGTGCGCACGCCAACTAACACAGTTCGCATTTTCCGCGATGCTGAGGGTAAAACTTTGATCTCCCTGAATCGCAATGGGATTCTGTCATTGAGACCGCTGAACGAGACGGATCTTTCTTATCCTGGTGCAGGGAAGGAGTGAGGCGGTGTCTGAACCATTTCGAGTAGCGGATTTCGGGATCAGTCTCTTATTCTTCATTGGCGGAGCCGACGGTGGCGTTGACGAGGGGGCCGAAGAAGAGGGCGTTGGCGAGGAGTTTTTCTGAGCCAAGCCAGTGACCGCGGAAGACGGGGTTGTCGGTGAAGAGGATGACGTGGCCAGCGTCAACGGTCTTGATTTGCACAGGGGTGGTGCCTGTCATGGCGTCGAGGTTGGCCTTGGACGCGGAGCCAGAAACAAGTGGGGCGTCGGTATAGCGCAGGGGATTCAGGTAGGGGCTGGTGGCGGGCTTCAGGTAGGTGGTGTCATCCCGCATGAGTTGGATTTGGGGGCGGTCGCTGAAGCCGAAGGCGAGCGGGTGCGTGGGATCAAAGTCAGCCTGAACGATGACGCCATTGAGTTCCCTGGAGGTGCGGCGCTCGGCAGCTTGATCGTAGGGGGCGTCTTTGGGAGTGGTTCCGGTTGCGGCCTTAGCGGTTTCGACCTTGCACCACTCCTGGGCGGCGAGTGACGAGGCGGAGGAGCCGATGCCGATCAAGCAACCGCCGCTTTTGACCCAGGACTGGAGGGCGGACTGAGCGGAAATAGGCAGCCCAGAGAAGGAGGTGCTGGCGAGGATGACGGTGGAGTGATCGGCGAGGACCCGGGCGCTCAATTGTGTGGATTCCACCATGGTGAGTGGGGTCTGCCAAACTTGGTCGAATTGATACCAGACGTCGCCCGCCGTGGTTGAGCCGACACCGGGGCCGGTGACCAGAAGTACACCTTTGTTTTGAACAGGTTGGAAGGTGGGGCTGCCGAGGTCGGGCACGGTGCCTGCATAGCCAGTGCTGAGAGCTTGGATGGTGAGGGAGGTGTCGGCGGCCAGAGTGGTGAGGAGTTGGCGCAGGGCTTCAGGTGTGATGGCGTCCTGGTTGGCAGTGGGGATGACGATGCTGCCCTGGGGCCACTTGATTTTTCTTTCAGCGACGGTGGTGGTGAAGGGGCGTGTGGCGGTCCAGCAGCGGACTTTGGAGTGAAGTAGTTTGAAGAGGGCGGTGGGAGCGTGGCGTGGTGTCCAGGAGAAGACGTAGGCGTAGGCGGGGTCAGGTCCGGTGAGCATGCCTTTGGGAGTGATGAGGCGTTTGTCATGAGCGGCGGGGACGGTTTCGAGGTCGGCATGAAGAAGGCCGAAGGCGGACGGCAGGTGCCAAGCGGAGACATCGTAGAAATTGCTGCTGGCAAACTGGGTGCGGGTCTCAAACATGGCGGTGATGAGGCGATACTGACGTTGCTTTACCGGCACGATGATCGATGCGGCGGCGGCAAAGGTTTTCTCGTCTGCGGTGACATCCTGGGCGGGGCGGTAGGACTCGATTTGGTGACGGGTGAGCAGGGTCTGGAAAGCGGCGAGGCGGGCTGGATCACCGGGTGCGGCGAAAATGAAGGCCTGCCTTTTTGAATTGCCGGCGTCTTTGAGGGCTTCCCGGTAAAAGTTCTGCTGGTAGCTGAGGAAGTCGGTGCGGAGGGCGTGGGCGGCGCGCAGGGTGGAGAGGGAGGTGGTGAACTGGTTGCGGATGGTGAAGGGGAAGGTCAACAGCCCGTGCTCGGTTTGTTGCTGAAAGCCGCGCGAACTGGCCTGCTCAAAGAGCACTCCGACGGAGCCGTTGACGTCGGGGTAGGTGGAGCCTTTGCCGATGTAGTAGTCGTCATAGGATTCGCCGGTGTAGTAAAGAGAGCCGATGGCGTCGAGGGCTTTGGCGTGCTCCTGGGCCATCTTTTCGGTGAGAGCTTGGTTGGCAGCAGGGGTGAGGGGATGGACCATCTTGGCGATGCCAGGTTGGAAGAAGTAGCTGCGGTTCACATTGCCCATCTCGTGGTAGTCGGTGACGATGTTCGGCTGCCAGTCATGGAAGAGTTTGAGCCGGCCCTGGGACTCGGGGTGGACAGCGGGGAGCCAGTCGCGATTGAGATCAAACCAGTAGTAATTTGAGCGACCATTGGGCCAGCCTTCTTGATGCTCGCGATCACTTCGGTGCGCGCTGGGGTGCTGGCCGCGGTGGTTGTTGGTCCAGTCGGAGAAGCGTTCGAAACCGTCGGGATTCAAACAGGGATCCAAGATGACGACGGTTTTTTTGAGGAAGTCGGTGGTGGCGGTGTCGCGGGCAGCGGCGAGGTGATAGGCGAGCAAAGCACCGGCGTGAGTGGCGCTGGGTTCGTTGCCGTGAATGCCATAACCCATCCAGACGACGATGGG
>JBIIUD010000502.1:0-3522 GCA_044340175.1 Verrucomicrobiaceae bacterium | reverse complement strand
CTATCTTGCAATTAAAAGTAAGGGCGGGAGAGTATGTGGCAGCGGCGTTGGCAGGCTCGTCACCCTGGATGACGCTGGGGCAGACGAAGGTGCTGCACCTGAGAGCGGATGTGGATGAGCATGAAGCATGGCGGGTGAATGCAGGAGCCAAGGCAAGAGCCCATGTGAGAGGAAATCCAGAGTTAAACGTGGATTTGGAGTTTGTGAGGTTTGAACCTCTGGTGGTGCCGAAGAAGTCTTTGACGGGGGATGCGACCGAGCGGGTGGATACCCGCGTGTTGCAGGTGATTTATCGAATGGTGGGCACAGTGCCCAAGCGATTATTCATTGGCCAACAGATGGACGTTTTTGTGGAGGCAGCCGAACCGGAGGTGGCGGGTCGTCCCTAACCTAACTTAATCTAAAACAACTCAAAATGTCTAAGTGCGTGTCCTGTATGATGACCAAGCCCTTTGGAAAGGGAGCCCGTGGAGCTGTTGCAACGGTGATGATCATGATCGTCGGCGGCTGCACAGTGGGTCCTGATTTTGTAAAGCCTGAGGTGGTGAAGGCGAGTCGCTGGAAGCGTGGGGATCAGGTTTCGAAGGCAGCGGTGCCAGATGAATGGTGGACGTTGTATCGCGATGCGGAGTTGAATGCGTTGATCGAAAAGGCGTTCGCTGGAAACCAAGACATCAAGGCGGCCCAGGCTCGAGTGGAGACGGCCAGGGCGTTGGCGAGAGTAACAAGAGCAGATGGATTACCGCAGGTGAATGGACTCGCTGGCGCTGTGGCAGAGCGGCTTTCGGAAAGCAATTTTGCTGGAAATTTGCCACCTGGAGTTCCGCTGCCAGATTTGTAGCGTGACCGCTACCATTCGGGTTTGAATTTGAGTTATGAAGCGGACTTGTGGGGGCGGGTAAAGCGAAAAGAGGAGGGGGCAAAAGCGCGGGCTGAGGCAGAAGTGAATCGATTGTCTGCGCAGCGGTTGCTGGTGGCTGCCGAAGTGGCTAGGATTTATTTCCAGGCGCGGGCGTTGGATCGCGAGGAGTCGGTCTTGCTGCAGACGGTGGCTTCGCGGGAGGAAGCGCAGAAGCTGCAGCAGTCTAGGCTGGAAGGTGGCTTGAGTACCGAGATTGATGTGACGAGGGCTCGGACAGAGGTAGAGTTGGCACGCAATGACCTGGAGTTGGTGAAACGGCAGCGGGGAACTTTTGAGCATGCTCTGGCGGTGCTGTGTGGAGATGTGCCTTCGGACTTTTCGTTGACGAAACGTGACGAGAAATGGGTAGGGCCGCCCAAGGTCCCTGCTGGGCTGCCGAGCTCTTTAATGCAGCGACGCCCCGATCTGAGGGCGGCAGAAGCGACTTTGAAGGCAGCCAACGCTGAGGTGGGCGCTGCGATGGCGGAGTTCTATCCGACATTCTCCCTGACAGGAAGTGCCGGTTTGGAGAGCATTGGGGCCACGGATTTCATCAATTGGCGCAACCGTGCCTTGAGTTTAGGGCCCTCGGTGACATTGCCGATTTTTCAGGGTGGGCGATTGAAGGGGAACCTGGAGGCAGCAAAGTCACGTTTTGACGAGAGTTTGGCGACGTATCGGCAGCTGTGGATCACGGCTTTAAGTGAAGTGGAGGACGCCGTTCTCGAAGCGCAAGCCCTCGAACGCCAACGTCTGGCGGTCAATGCGGCTTTGGATGCCGCGGTCGAGACGAAGACCTTAGCGCAGACTCGCTACGAGAAGGGATTGGCCAGCTACTTTGAAGTGGTGGATGCTGACCGAACCGTATTGACGACCAAGGTATTATTGGCCCGCATTGATGGCGATCGGTTGGGGGCCAGTGTGCAAATGTTGCGAGCACTCGGGGGCGGATGGCAGGGTGGCATTTAGCTTGGTTCTCGTTATTCTTGTCATCTCACCCAGCGCCGAAGCTGGCCTCCAGTGTCAATAGAGCTGCTTGGGTGTCGCAAACGGCACTTGCTCCCTGGGGGCGGCTCATGAAGCTGTCTGAGTTTGCAGAATCGCTGCTTTTTGTGGCGTTATATCGCCCCACCTCATCTCCTTCCTCCCGACCCATGAAACGCCCCCCTCTTTGTTTGACGCTTTTGTTAGCCCTGAACTTCGCGACCCATGGGGCGGAGGTTTTTGAAGCCAATCTGGGCCGGGAGAGTGAACTGCCGGGCGGTAAAGAAGCGGACGGTATCCGTGGGGACTTTGTTTTACGCAGTGACAAGATTGAAGCGGTGATCTCCGGTAACCAACCCAATCGCCGCGCCAACATGAGCACCTTTTACGGTGCCGATGGCATCAGCCCCGGCTGCCTCTATGACCTGACTCTGCGCGGGGCGGCCAATGATCAACTGGTGGTCTATGGCCCTTGCGGCCACGGCAGCGTCTCCTACGTGCGAGCGGTGACGACCAAAGACAGCACTGAGGCAGTGCTGGAGAGTGTGACCACGGCAGCGGCCAATGGCGGGGTCTTCAAGCGCAACGAGTACCGCGTCAAAGACGGTCTCCAGGGCCTCTTCATCACCACCGTCCTGCGCAATGAAACCGACAAGCCGATCAAGGTGAACACCAAGTCCGACTTCACCCGCTTCGAATCCACTGGCACCACGGTGGGTGGCGTTTATTGGACAGATGCCATCAACCCCGCACACAAGTGTGGCTATGCGTTGGCCACGCTCGAGCTCAGCGGTGTGGCCAAAGTCACCGACACCCTCGAACTCGCCCCCAAACAGGAAGTGGCCATCAAACGCTTCTTCGCCGTCGGCACCTCCCCCGCGCAAGCCGTTGGTGAGGCGTTGGCGGTGAAAGGCGAAAAAATGGGCCAGATTGAAGGGCAGCTCTCCGCCGAAAACGACCAGGCCCTCCTCACCGGCAGCGTCCAAATCAAAATCGGCAACAGCACCGTGAACGCCTACCCAGACGCAAAGGGGCAGATTCAGCTGCGCCTGCCAGTGGGTGCCTACGAGTTCACTGCCACCGACCTGGGCCGCAAGGAAGTGAAAGCCCAGGTCACGGTGACCGAGTCCAACACCGTGAAGCCCGCCTTTGGCCTCGCCGCCGCTTCCCGCGTGCGCTTTGACATCACTGACGAGTCCGGCAAGTCCCTGCCCTGCAAGGCCCACTTCGAGCCGCTGGACGCCGGTGCCCCCAAACTTAACCTCGGCCCCAAACACCGTGCGCACGGCTGCGTGGACCAGTGGCACAGCGAGAAAGGCCAGTTCACGGTGCAACTGCCTCCGGGCAAATACCGAGTCGTCGTTGTGCGCGGCCCCGAGTATGGCCATCTGACTCAAGAGGTCAGCCTCACACCTGGTCAGGAAGTTGTCTTCAAGGGCACTCTCACGCGTCTGGTGGACACCACCGGCTGGATCAGCAGTGACTTCCACAACCACAGCACGCCCAGCGGTGACAACGTCTGCGATACGGATGGTCGCGTGATCAACATTGCGGCGGAGCATCTGGAGTTCGCGCCGACCACGGAGCACAATCGCTTCTTTGACTGGGAACCCACCATCAAGGCGCTCGGTCTGGAA
>JBIIUD010000501.1:0-3526 GCA_044340175.1 Verrucomicrobiaceae bacterium | reverse complement strand
TTGCGGACGGAGTTGCCTTGACCTTGCGAAGCATCTTTGAGCTCGTTGGCGAGAGCGCGGTGCATCGGGACGCCACGGCGGGTGCGGGCATAGTTGATCAACCAACGCATCGCCAGAGACTCGGAACGAGCAGGGGCGACCTCGAGAGGTACTTGATAAGTAGCACCACCGACACGACGAGCCTTGGTCTCAACCCGTGGCTTGGCGTTTTCGATAGCGCGATTGAAAAGCTCAAGCGGATCGACCGCCTCGGACTTCTCGTTCAAGATGTCGATCGCGGAATAAACAATCCGTTCAGCGATCGAGCGCTTTCCGCAAACCATCACGCGGCTGATGAGGTGTCCGACGAGTTCGCTATCGTAGCGAGAGTCTTTGACAACTGGTTTTTCGTAAACACGTTTCCTGCGAGCCATAGCTTAAGGGGAGTTGAAGATTAGTTCGACGGTGGTGAGAGATTATTTCTTCTTCTTGCCGGTGTCAGCAGGCTGACCTGGCTTCGGACGCTTAGCGCCGTATTTCGAACGACCACGACGGCGTTTGTCCACGCCCAGGCAGTCCAGAGTTCCGCGAACAATGTGATAGCGAACACCCGGAAGGTCCTTTACCCGACCACCACGAACGAGAACGATCGAGTGCTCTTGCAAATTGTGGCCTTCTCCGCCGATGTAGGCGATGACTTCGAAGCCGTTAGTGAGGCGAACCTTGGCAACCTTACGCAAAGCCGAGTTCGGCTTCTTCGGTGTCCGAGTCATCACTTGCAGGCAGACTCCACGACGCTGGGGGCACTTTGCGAGAGCCGGCGACTTGGACTTGACCGCTTTATCTTTGCGGCCGTGTCGAACGAGTTGATTGATGGTGGGCATGATAGGAGAAGATCTACTTTTCCGACCAACCGGCTCATCCTGGGGGGAAGATGAAGAGCCCACTTTGAAAGTGGTCTCAACAGTCTTTTCCGGAACTGTGCCGATAGCAAAAGCCTGACGAATCAGGGTATTTCACTCAGCCTTCAGTGAAGGCCGAGGTCGCGGGGGCCGGGATAATGCCTTCTCCTGGCAATGTCGCAAGGAGTTTTTCCTCTCTTTGACACTTTTTTTGCACCCGCGGCCCGTTTTTTTGCAAATTTCCGGGGTTTAGCGTGATTTTTGCGTTGCTGATGTTCTCAGAAAACCTCTCCACGTCAATAACCATCGGCCTCAACGGACTTTTAGCCGGGCGATTTCTTCCTTTATTTTTTCGATGCGGTTTTCCGGACTGGGATGCGTACTCAGAAACTCTGGCCCACCACCGCCGCCCGAGGCTGCGGACAAAATCTCCATCACCCCAATGAGAGCGGCCGGGTCGTACCCAGCTTGGGCCATGAATTGCAGGCCGAGCCGATCTGACTCCAGTTCGTCATCGCGGCCATAACTCTTCAGTCGCACCTGCGCCAGCATATCAGCTACCTGCATGCCACCCGCGCTTTGGCCATCTGACAGCAGCAGACCGACACCGCGCGCCACTCCGGTCCACAGACCCTGCTGCGCCATTTGCTCATTGGAGTGACGCCCCACGACATGACCGATCTCATGGCCCAACACGCCTGCGAGTTGATCTTCTGTTTTGAGGCGTTTCAGCAGGGCCGAGGTGATGAAGATCTGCCCTCCCGGAAGGGCAAAGGCATTGACCGTCTGATCGTCCGCCAACAAATGAAAATCAAACGGGTAACGGGTCTCCTTGACCGCCGTGGTTTGCACGAGTTTGGCCCCCACTGACTCGACCAAGGCACGCGCACGTGAATCGCGATGTTCGCCGCCCATTTCCCGAATCATTTGTGGCGCTGCCTGCAGGCCCATGGCGACTTCTTCCTGCTCTGTGGCAAGCGCTAGCCGCTGCACTCTACCGGTGAATTCGTTCTCGTGCTTGGTGGTGCCAAGGTAGTGCATCGCAATGGCTCCACCGATCATCAAAAACGCCATGGCCACCCTCGGGTTGCAACCTGCGCCAGCGCGGCGGGCACCGCCGACGGGAGAGAAGCTTCCACCCCGATAGGCATTCAAACACGATCCGAAGATTCTCCCTTTAAAGAACTGAAGCCAGAAGTCCATGCGCTTCAGTCATGCCACATGGCTAACTTGAG
Organism: Verrucomicrobiaceae bacterium; assembly: GCA_044340175.1. Taxonomy (GTDB): domain Bacteria; phylum Verrucomicrobiota; class Verrucomicrobiia; order Verrucomicrobiales; family Verrucomicrobiaceae; genus JAGRPD01. The sequence continues at coordinate 1,410 of JBIIUD010000501.1, read as the reverse complement.
GCAAAGCAAAATCGCACCGGACTCAAGCCCAGCGAGTGTGCCCAATATCGGATTTTAAGTTGAATGAATCGAATGCTTTTTCGTCAAAAGCGACATGTCACCCGAATGCAGAACCTCCGCTCAGTGCAGGCCTTCCCGAATTTTGATGAGGCCCTTTTCACCCTCCATTTTAGCCTTTCTGAGCCTGCCTTTTCTGCTGCTTTCGTGCGGTGAAAAAACAGACCCTGAACAGTCGATGAGAACTGAACGTCAGCTTGCCGCTACGCAAGCGGCGCTGCAGCAGCAAGCGGATCACTTTGAACGCCAGAGCCGTGATCTTGAACGTCAATTGGCTGCTTTGGAGAAGGCCGTAGACGCCAAGGAAAACGCCGACTTGAAGGAGCGCATCGCAGCCATCCGGATTGAGAACGAGCGCCTGCTCCAGGCTGCTGCAGAAGCACGTCAACGCAGCAACGACCTCGCCTCAGAACTGCACAGACCTCCTCATACACAGCCACCTAAGGCGAATCATCCCACCCCGAGTCAGGAACCAAGCTTGGCGTCATTCCGACGTGATCTTGCCTCCCAAGGCAACTGGTTGGACGTGCGCGAATACGGTTCCGTTTGGCAGCCGGCGGTGTCATCCAACCTCGCCTGGCGTCCCTACGTGGATGGCAGTTGGGCTTGGAGCCTTCATGGTTGGACTTGGTCTTCCAACGAAACTTTTGGACGGATCTGCTACCACTATGGACGCTGGATCCAGCTACCACGGCAAGGCTGGGTTTGGGTGCCTGGCACCGAATGGGCTCCTGCTTGGGTCTCATGGAGAACAGGAAAAGATTGCATCGGCTGGGCACCCTTGCCACCAGGACCCAAACGCCGCACCACGACCATCAACTCGAACTGCGATGATGAGTTCCGGATCCATCCCGGCGCCTATTGTTTCGTCTCTACCCGTCAATTTGTCCGCAGCAGTTACACCTCCTGTTTGATGACTCCGGTGCAGGTCTCACACCTGTTTCGTCACACCACGAACATCACACAGATTGTTCTCGTCAACGCATCACATCACCCGATTCACATTCACCACGGAGGGCCCGACCGCCAAAGGATCGAGGAGGTCTGCCGACTCCCAATTCGCGAGCTGGCACCGCCCCGTGCTATGCTTGCAAGTAACCCCAGTCAAAGTCCACCGCGACCGACGAACACTTCGCCCAACCCTGCCCTCAACGCGCCCAGCAGCTTACCGACTCCCGCTATCATCACAGAGAGCGTTGACTCCCCTGCCCCGAATCGCCGTCTTCCGGAAGCTCCATCTCAAGACGTCGTGATCACGGCCACAGCGACGGAGCCGCCCCACGAACAGCAACCCCAGCCCAACTCATCCCCAACGGAGCAACGGCCCACGTTGACTCACCCGCTGGAAGTTCC
>JBIIUD010000500.1:0-3534 GCA_044340175.1 Verrucomicrobiaceae bacterium | reverse complement strand
CTTTAAAAACAGGATTGCCTTCGAACTTCTTCGCCCCGTGAAACGATCGCTTCAACGTGGTCTTCTCGATCAGAAAATCATCCACAAAAAGCTGACGACCGACATCAATGGGGATGACCTTTGGCTGTTTCTTCAGATACGGCACTTCCATGGGTTCGGCAGAATCTGGATCGAGAAATCGCGGTGGCCATTGATCTGGCAGTTCGATGCCGTTGTAGAGCTTCTCCGGCTTCGGGCCAGTGGCTTTGTTCGCGAGCATGAGCAGCTTCGCGTCCTCCGACACGAGCTTGCCTGCAAGCACGTCCTCTTCGCGAAACTTCGCCATCAGGATCTCGGCGTCCGTGTGTCGATTCCAATCATAGAGAATGTGGATGAGCCCGTCCGGCGACTCAAAGCCATCGGGATACGACACCGCATTGCGTTCATCGAGTAGCAGACCGCCTTTCCACGTCTGGCCTTCATCCTCGGACAGCCACGCGCTCATGTGCGTGCGTTTGGCCAAGCGCTCCGCAGGCGATCCATTCTTTACCAGCAGAATGCGACCCGATTTGAGACGACGCAGGAAGAAGCGCGCATTCACATTCTGCACCGTCGCAGCTTGTTTCGGCGTACTCCAGGTCTTGCCACCATCGTTGGAAAAACTCTCGTGCGGTTGACCTTTTGTCCGTGCGAGCATCCACAGACGGCCATCTTTCAAATCGATCATCATGTGCTCGTCGAACTCCCAATCCGGGAACTGCAAGCTACCGCGCTCCTTCCATGACACGCCTTCGTCGGTCGATGCAAACACGCGACACGTCTTTTGGTGCCAGTCCGACACTGGCAGCAGCCACGAGCCATCTCTGAGCACCGTCGGTTTGTTCAAGGTGCAACCTTCCGCAAACATCACCGGCGTGCTCCATACCGGATCCGCCGCATCGGGATCTTCGCAGCGCATGAACCAGTTCGTGATGCGCTTCTGCGAATCGCCGAGCTGCTGATCAAAAAACAGCCACAAACGCCCCTTCGGATCCGTCCAAAGATTCCCCACCAGCGCCCCACTTACCTTCTGCGCCGCCTCCATCCTCGCCCCGACCGCCAGACGCGGCTTCGACCATGTCACGCCATCATCATCACTCGTCGCCAGCAGGAAATACCCATCCCGCTTGTCCCCGGTCCCCGTCCAGCAACCCCAGATCCGCCCCTTCCCCGTGCGGTCCATCCCTATGATCATCGCGCCACTCCGTGCCTCGTCCTGAAACTCTGCGCCTGGGTTCAGGATGACGGAGGGCGTCCGGAGATCAGGCTTGGGTGTCTTGGTCGGAGTCGTCTGTGCGGACAGCGACAGTGTAAGGATGAGAGCGAAGGAACAAGCCTGGAGAAAGGTGGGCATAAAGTGATAAACGACCATCAGGGACAGTCCTCGCGTCTCCCACTGGAAAAGCGGGTGTTATGTTAACGCTATCCCGATGGAGCGTCCGACACGACTGCTCTGAGAAACCACCAAGACCATCATAGCGCTGCAGTGCACTGCAGGGATCAGCGCATTTGCCTCAGCCCCTTCTTGCGATTCCGTGGGCGATTTGCCGATGTATTCGCGACCAATGAGCATTTACGATCTACTGAGTCTCGACTTTGCCAATCCAGATCATCTCAGATTTCAGAGTCTGACCGGAAGTCGACTGCGCCTCAAAAGTGAGTTGAGCAGTTGTATCGGTGGCTTTCAGCGGAAGAGAGAATTCGAAGGGGAAGCTGTCGTCGGTGAGTGCTTCGGTGCGTCCAGGCAGTGTGACATGGAGTTTGGCGGACTTCGTGGTCTTGGCATCGCTACTGAGGTAGGCGTAGAGCCAGGTGAGTTCGGGGCCGAAGGAGAGGATCATGGCGTGGGCTTCGCCAAACGGGGTTTGGATGGTTTGATGGGTGATCCCCTTCCCTGATGATGGCTGGCCGATGAACTTGGCTTGGAACGGCGCGCTGACTTTGACGCCTTCGATGATCAGAGCGGTGATACCCTTGGGGCTGAGCGAGATCTTTGCAGCACCGTTGAGAACGGTGAGCTGGGTGTCCATGCGCTTGTTGTTGCGCCAGACGGTTGCTGAGTGGCTGCCTGCGGGCAAATCGAGTTGCAAGGCTACGTCCTTCAACTCGCGGTCGCATTCATTCATGAAGGCAATGCAGAGCGTGTTTTCTCCGCGAGCGCTGACGTGGTTGACCTGCACGTTGTCGGTCTTCACGAGGCCTTTCGGCATCCATGGGGTCACGTTGGTTTGATCGTAGAACTTGCCCGGCGCGCCATAGACGCTGCTTTGCAGGAAGGCGTAGCACTCGGCGTATTCGGTGGGAAAATCGATGGCTCCCTGCGAGCGGTCACTGGCCTCGGCCATGAGGTAATCGAGCACGAGGTTCGCCATCGGCAGGACGTGGTTGTAGTGGAAGGACGTCGTCGGCTTTAGTTCGTCATGAGGATGCAGTGGGAAGTCGGCTTTCTCCTGTGCGGTGGAGTAAAGGGTGTTGAAGTGATAGCCGGGAAAGTTGGCGAAGCGGCCTATCATCGCGCTTCGAGCGATGTCGCGGAAGAAGGTGTCGTTGGTTTCTTGGGCGATGCGTAGGAAGATCGGGGCGTGCGTGGCGAGGTAGATGGCGATGCGTTGCACGGTGCCGTTGCCCTCGCAGATGAGGCCTTGCTCGGACACGCGCCATGCGGGCACGGTTTCCATGGCAGCGGGCACGAGGCCAGGCTCGTCGGGCTTGCCGCGTCTTGGGGCAAAGCCGCTTTTGTTCACCGTGATGTCGCCATCGGGCACCGAGGGATAAAAGAAAACGAACTGCGCATAAAGCCGTGCTCCGCGATGCGCAGCGGCGAGGTGACGCGGCTCATGCGTGTCCCGGTACAGCTCATAAAAATCCTTCCACGTGGGCATCATGTATTCGAAGAAGGTACCGTCGGCGGCTTCTTTGAAATCGGTGGGCACTTTCGTGAGTTCCGGCTCGGCCTTGGCGATGGCTGCATCGAGCCACTTTCGCTCGCCCGTGGCTCGATAGCGCCAGAGGTCATTTTGCCACGCTCCTGCGGGACTCACCCAATCCATGTTCAGCGTGCGACTGACACCATGCAACCGCTCCACACTCGCTTGAAAATACGGCGTGGAACCTTTGCTGATGCGATGCAGCGCGGCGAGTTCGGAAAGCGGCATCGCGGGACCATTCATGCGCATGGAGGGACGCTGACTGCCCTTTAAACCTTCGTCATTAAGGGCAAAGAGGAACTTCTCGCGCGACAGCAGATACTCCATGATGGGCACGCCTTGCTCACGAAAAAGGCGTTCGTTGTCGGTCACGAAAGCGAGGCCAAGCGGATGCAGGGCGCTGACGTTTTTCACTGAACCGTGAGAGTCGGGATAATAGAAAGCTTTGTTCGCGAGGTCGAAGTTGCCCCAAGGGCCGAGCACGAAATCGAGCATGTTCTCCAAGGCGGTGTTGAGAGAGGCCAGCGTGTTTTCCCGCCGGTCGCGGAAGCCGCACACATCCCGCGCGATATGCTCGAAGGTCTCACTG
>JBIIUD010000499.1:0-3543 GCA_044340175.1 Verrucomicrobiaceae bacterium | reverse complement strand
GGTTCCGTAAAGGGCGTCTCCGGGAATGTAATGAAGGTGTTGGATGCCTTCTTTGATGAGGGTGTCGTAGGCGGCTTTGAGCGCGGCGTGGTTGTCGTCGTGGAATTTGCTTTTGGCAGGGGTGATCCAGGCGTTGGTGAAGCGGCGGTCTTCGACGAGGATGATGGGGGTATCAGGGCGGGCGGTGCGGAGTTGTTTGACCAGGGGGATCGTGCGCTCGGTGACCATGGGGGGCTGCATGTTAGGCAGGCAGTCGATGACGAAGACGGCGGCGTCGATGCGGGTGAGGTAGTCCCCGACGGAGGCGTCCATTTTGCCATTGCCAGAGAAGCCGAGGTTGATGACTGGGCGGTCGAGGCGACGACCGAGGATGGCGCTGTGAACCATGCCGGGGCGTGAGGCTGAGGCTCCGTGGGTGATGGAGGTGCCGTAGAAGACGATGGGTTTCTCGGTGCGGGGGGCGAGGCTTTCGAACTTGGCGGTAGCAGGGACGCCTATGGATAGGGTTTCGATGCCGTTGTAAAGCGGGAGGAAGGCGGCGTACTCGCGGAGACCGGGGCGCAAGCCGGTGATGAGGGCGGCGCGGACTTTTAGGGTGGCGGGTTTGCTGACCTGCACCCATTTCCATTGGCCACCGTCTTGTTCGTCACGGGCATAAAGGTCCACACCGCTGACGCCGGTGGCTGGCATGTGGGGCATGCCGATGCGCTCGGATTTGAGGGTGTAATCGACCCAGATGGCGTCGGCGTCGGTTTTGAAGCGGGCGACCATTCCTGCGCTGTCGCGGCTAAGGCTCCAGACGGCGGGTGGCACCTGCTTTTCGGCGGCGGCAGGCAGGCGGTCGAAGTAACGCAGACGGGGTGCATCAGACCAAGCGCGGCCTTCGACGTCCCACTGGCCGGTGCCGACGGCGTGCCAGGTGAGAGCGGGCTCTTTGGGGAGGGCAGGTGTGGGGGCTTTGGCGGGGGCAGTTGTCTGGGCCTGGAGAAAGCTGGTGCTGAGGAGGGAGAGGAGGAGAATAGGGCGCATGGTCGGGAGAGGGGAACGTCGCCTGAGCAATGATTTTACCAGGCGCAGCAAAGAAAAAGGCACCACCCGGTTGGGGTGGTGCCTGGAGTAGAGCGCTCTCGCGGAGGTTTAGTTTCCGTTCAATTCTGAGGGCAAGACATCAGGCTCGATGATGCCATACTCGCCGTCCTTGCGGCGATAGACGATGGCCAACTTGTGAGTGTTCTGATTGTGAAACGCGACGAAGGGACGATCACTCAGGGCGAGGTCAACGATGGCCTCATCCGGGTAAAGCGGACGCAGGCGATAAGGCTCAGCATGGACGTAGGAGTGCTCGACGTGATCTTCCTCGGATTGGAGAGAGGCCTCGCTGTACACTTTTTCCTCGAAATGCTTGATGCTGCCGTTCTTGCGAGGGCGGTGGCTTTTGAGCATGCGGGTTTTGAACTTGCGCATGCGGCGGGCGATCTTGGAGATCGACTCGTCGATGGAAGCGTACATGTCATCCGAGGAGGAGTGGACTTCGATGACGATGTGGTTGGCGCAGAAGAGGATGATTTCGGCGCTTTGGATGCGCTGCTGGACGTCAAGGATGACTTTGGCCTCCATGATGCGCGGGTAGTCGAGATGCAGGCCTTCGACTTTCTTGTGCGCGTATTCACGCATGGCTTCGGAAACCTCGACGTGGCGACCGGTGACGATGATGGGTAGGTTGACGTTATGTACTTGCATGGTGGTTTTCCTCCTTGGTTTTTGGGTTGATTGTTTTTGGACCGTTGAGGGTCTGAAAAAAAGGGGGGCTTACATGGTGAAGTCTTCGCCAAGGTAAAGTTGGCGGGCGACGGGGTCGTTGACGAGGAATTCCTTGGTGCCGTGGCGTTTGACTTGGCCCTCGTAGATGAGGTAGGCACGGTCCACGATGTTGAGGGTCTCTCGGACGTTGTGGTCAGTGATGAGGATGGCGAGTCCGGCCTTGCGGAGCATGCGGATGATGTCTTGGATCTCCGAAACAGCGATGGGGTCGACGCCGGAGAAGGGCTCATCAAGCATGAGGAGCTTGGGTTCGGTGACAAGGGAGCGGGCGATGGTGAGGCGGCGCTTTTCACCGCCGGAGAGGGTCAGGGCCAGGTTATCGGCGACGTGGTCGATGCCGAATTTTTCCATGAGCGACTGGGTCTGCTCTTTGCGTTCTTTGGCGGTGTAGTTTTGAGTTTCCATGACCGCGAGGATATTTTCCCGCACGGTAAGCTTGCGGAAGATGGATTCTTCCTGGGGGAGGTAGCCCATGCCGAGGCGGGCACGAACGTACATGGGTTTGGTAGTGGTCTCGTTGCCGTCAAAGACGACGCGGCCGCCATTGGGGCGGACGAGGCCGACGATCATGTAGAAGGTGGTGGTTTTGCCGGCACCATTGGGGCCTAAGAGACCGACAATCTCGCCCTTTTTGATCTCAATATCGACGCCGTTAACGACGGCGCGGCCGTCATAGACTTTTTTCAGGTTCTCGGTGTAAAGGAGACGTTCTTCCTCGGGACTGGTCATGGGTGCAGGTGGGGTGGCCGGTGTGGGTCTTTCCCTGGTGGTCTGTGGTTTCACTTTGGCGCTCCTCCCGTCGGTCGTGGTAAGGTTACTTTCACTGCTCTGGTGCGCGGCGCAAGCCTTTCGTTTTGGGCTTAGCCTCATCACCCTGGAGGATTTCTGTGCGGGTGCGTCCGTTCGAGGATTTGAAGTGTCCCTCAGGGCTGATGGTCATGACGGTGCTGGATTCATCGGCGATTTGAAGGTGCGCACCGCGTTGGACTTGGGGCCAGATGCGCAGGGTAACGATTTGGGTGATGCCGTCGAAGCTAAGGTCTTTGCACTTGCCAACCTGGATGTCTCCGGTCTCGGTGTATTTTTCCACGATGACCATGGCACCGCGGGCGCGGATCTTGTCGATGCCGCTGTCCTCAGGAGCGGCGGTGGCGGCGTCTTTGGAGGGGCCTTCACTGATACTTGTCGTGGCGTCGGATTGCAGAGGGTTGATGGCGGTGTTGGGTACGGATGGGCCAGGAGGTGCTTTTGGCGTCTTGGCGGAGTCTTCTTTTTTCATGAAGACTTCGAGGTCGTCGCACTCCACATAGAGATCGGTTTTGCCGTTGACGATTTTATAGACGCGCACATTGCCCGTAAAGACACCGACACCGCGGTTGGCATCGAAGAAGGAATCGGCGCTGTAAATCAAGGTGCGATTGGCCTCGAGTTTGGTGTCCTCAATGGGGGTGGGCTTGAGAGGTTGTGGTTTTGGAGAGCCTGGTGAGGGGGCCGTGGCGGGCGGAGGAGTGGCAGGGTTTCCTGCGACTGGTGGTGCCGCTATGGGAGCGGTTTGCGCGAGGACGATGGGGGCTGGTTGAGGCGGCGTGGTGTCTTCCACTTCGGCGGCTTTAGGAAGAGCTTGAGAGAGGGCTTTGCGGCCTTCCTCACTGAGATTACCGAGGGCATTGGAGAGCTGAGTCTCACCGGCGATGGACCTTGCTTGTTCTTCGAGGGAAGGCT
>JBIIUD010000497.1:0-3567 GCA_044340175.1 Verrucomicrobiaceae bacterium | reverse complement strand
CAGCATGGGCGCCGCCCCTCTGTTAGCCGACACCCCTGCCTGGCTCCTCGTCGGCTCCAACGTCATGGAGCCCGCCACCTGGCGCAGCGCCCTACTCTCCATCGACGCCACCGTCGAAATGCGCACCCTCGACCCCGAACGCCGACCGCTTGAAGCCTTCGTAGACGGCCAAAGCCAGGGCCTCGTCCACTCCATCAAAGCCCGCATCTCCCGCGCCGCCGCCGCCGAGCTCGCCTTCTGCGCCCATCACGACATGGCGGAAAAAATCGCCCACATCCAGTTCCACGGCACCAACCCGTAAGCCCTCAGCTCGCCCGTGGAGCGACCGGCTCGGTCGCCCCCAGCCCTCACTCTCACCCTTTGGAGGCAAGCCAGCGGCTCGCTCCACTCTTTGGCAGCCCCAGCCGCCTCCTTGAAATCCGCACCGGACTGCCATCGTTGTCTCCCCATGCGTCACCCCATCGACCGCCGCCACTTCCTCCGCTCTGCCACTGCCGCCCTCGGCTTCCCCACCATCATCCCCGGCAGCGCCCTCGGACTCGATGGCAAAACCGCCCCGTCCAACCGCACCACCCTCGGCCTCATCGGCTGCGGGGGCCGCGCTAACGACGTGGTGAAAAACTTCCTCAATGACCACCGCGTCCAAGTCGTCGCCGTGTGTGATGTCGAGCGTGAGTCCTCACGCTACAATAAGGGCCTCATCAAAAAAGCCGGCACCTTTGGCCGCGAGCCTATGCGCCGCCTCATCGACACCACCTATCAAGGCAAAGGCTGCTCCACCCACGAGGACTTTCGGGATCTCCTCGCCCAGCCCGGCATCGACGCTGTGCAGATTGCCACACCTGACCACTGGCACGCCCTGCACGCCACCGCCGCCGCCCGCGCTGGCAAGCATATCTATTGCGAAAAACCGCTCTCCCTCACCATCGCCGAAGGCCGCTTCATGTCGGACACCGTGCGCAAAGCCAGCGTCATCTGGCAGACGGGTTCTCAGCAGCGAAGCGACGTCCATTTCCGCATGGCCGCCGAATTCATCCGCAACGGCCGTCTTGGCCAACTCAAGGAAATCCGCGTCGGTCTGGCCAGTGACAACCGGGACAACAACGGCCACGCCGCACAGACCGCCCCCGTCCCCGTTCCCGAGGGCCTCAACTACGACCTCTGGCTCGGCCCCGCCCCAGACGCCCCCTTCTGTCCCGCTCGCCTGCACTCGAACTGGCGCTGGTTCTACGACTACTCTGGCGGCAACATCACCGACTTCGGCGCCCATCACCTCGACATCGTACAGTGGGCACTCGGCAAGGATGACTCCGGCCCCGTCGAGTTCAGCGACCTCACCGCCACCTGGCCCGCCTCCGGTAGCCTCTACACCACCCCGCTCACCTTCGCCTTTACCTACCGCTACGACGACGGCACCCCGGTTCAGGTCGCCGACAAAATGGCCTTCGGCTCCGGCATTCAGTTCATCGGCGAGCACGGCAGCATCACCACCCAGCGCGGCGGCTTGAAATTCGACCCCATCACGCTGCGCCGTCCTTTGGGCAAAGACGACCTCCGCCTCTACGAAAGCAAGGACCACTTCCGCAACTTCATCGACGCCATCCAGGACGGTGTCCAACCCGCCGCCCCCATTGAGACCGCGCACCGCTCCATCACCATCGCCCACCTCGCCAACATCGCGCTCCGCCTCCACCGCAAGCAGCTGAAGTGGGATCCCGCCACCGAGCGCATTCTGGGCGACGAAGAAGCCCAAGCCCTCACCGCCCGCCCCATGCGCGCACCCTGGCAGCTCACATGAGCTGTCCCGTGGTGCGACCGGCTCGGTCGCACTGCTAGGCAAGCCAGCGGCCCGCTCCACGCACCCCTCAGTCCAGGTGCTTCACCAGTAGGAAATCCAGGTTCCGCTCCACGATCTCCCCCATCGAGTTGCACGAATCAAACCGCGTCGTCTTGTGGTAATCCCCCAACTCCTGCCTGAGCTGCACCACCTTCTCAAACGGCTCCGCCCGATCCCGCTTCATGCAGCCCATCAGGTGACTGAGCCGCTCCTTCTCAGACACATAGCGCCGCGCAATCAGGCTGCGCTCCTCCTCCTGATACTGGCGCATCGTCGGATAGTTCAACAGCTTGGCGCACAGCATCACCACCTCATTGTTCTCCTTGAAGAACTGCGGCAAATACAGCGTCTTCCGCCCCTCATAGCTCTGCTGATCAAAGTCGATCGCCCGCACACGATACTGGATATCTTCAAAGTCCGGCGTGATGTCGATCACATAATTGTAGCTGCGCATGTCACCCAGTAGTCGGATGAAGCAGCGCTCACTGAACTTCACAAACTCTTTGGCAATCCGCACCTGATTCGTGTCCTCGCGGTACAGGTAGTCCCGGATAAAAGCGTCCCCCGGAATGCCTGCGATGTGTTCCTCAATCAGCGAGTTCTGGTGATACAGGTAGTTGATGCGGTTTGGTGACAGTAGGTGCTCCAACTCCAAACCGTAGATCCGAGACGCGTCCGCCGTCTTCACGTAGAAGTGGTCGTAATTGTCATTGTATTGGTTCACCACCCGGATGCGAAACGGTCGCGAGTTTCCAAACTCACAGTAGTCCACCCGCTCCACAAACAGGTGGGACACCGCCTCCGCGTCCCCCGTGCGTAGAAGCGAGTAGATGCTTGTCAGCCGCGGATAAAGCTCCGCCTGGATCTCTCCGGGATAAAGTACGCTGGACCAGTGCGTCGGCCGGTCTTCCTTGTCACTCAGCGGGTAGCTTTCGGAAAAACCCAGGAGGTCATTGTAAGTCGCCGGTAGAGAGCACTGACGGTCCCAGTGCACCATGTACTCCCGCAGCTCGTCAGAAACAGGAATGAAGTGCTTGCGGCGTGAGATGTCGTTCATCGGGTGGAGTCCGGTCGGGGCGGACGCGGATTCCCTCAGCAAGAGAGATGCCACCGCCCACCCATACCACCGTCTATTGCCGCAATTGCTTCATGCGCAGATCATTGGCCAATTCAACGCGCCTGTCCACCAGTCCATTCAATTCGACTTCCGCCTCATTGATTTGCACCTGCATGGCCGCAACAGCTTGGCGGTGGATGGTAGGATCACCGCCCTGCTTTGTGCTAGCTAGGTAGGCCTTCTGATTTTCCTCGGTTACAGACCGCTGCAGATTGGACAACTTCGTTCGCAAAGACGCGATCCTTTTTTCCACCTGATCCATCTCCTGGTCCATCGCCATGCCACTCGACTGACCTCTACCCCCTTTGATGCCAGCCATCACCGGCACCCCCTGCTCAAAACCCAGTCGCACCTGCATCTCGGGCTTCAGCTGGTTCAACGGCACACTCATTGTTCCCGCCTGATGCATGAAAATCAAAGCCGTGTCTGTCAACTCCCGGATCTTCACCTTCTCAAACTTCTTTCCGTCCACCTCCACCATGTCCAACTCCATGCCTGGCGCACGTTTGCGGATCGACAGCTTGTATTGATTCTTGTACTCAGCAAAGTCGTTTTGGATGGCCTCCAAAGCCTTCGTCGCCTCGTCCAGTTGCGACTGAAACTTGTCCTTCTC
>JBIIUD010000496.1:0-3568 GCA_044340175.1 Verrucomicrobiaceae bacterium | reverse complement strand
GTTTTGAAGGTCCCCATCCATGGTGGCGATGAGGCGGCCGCGCGCATGGTAGATTCCGGCATGCATGGCGGCGCTTTGGCCCGCGTTGCGTTTGAAGGCGAGCACGCGCACGCGTGGTCCGCGTTGAATCCTTTGTAAGGTTGCGTCAGAGGAGCCATCATCGACGAGCACCAGTTCGTAGTCGATCCCCGTCAAAGCGCCGTCGATTTCCAATTGGAGTTCAGCGATGTTATCCTGCTCGTTAAAAAGAGGAACCACGACGGAGAGTGTGGGGCTGGAAGAGACGGACTCTGGCATGTGGCGGTTCTGGAAAGGGGCTCAAAGCTGCGGTGGCTGGTAGCCATAGCAAGCAAAGATTTTGATCTCACGCAGGGGTTGTCCGGCATGGATGACCTGGGCGATGGTGAGCAGTTCTGTGCGCGTGAAAGCGGCACGGATGAGGGGCGGAGGCGAACCGCGTGAGGTGTCATCCGTTACGTAGAGGGCGTCTTTTTGGGCGAAAAGGCTGCTTCCATCCTGCTGACGGGCGTCATAACGTGGGAGGTGAGCAAAGGGGTGACTCCAGTCCGAAGGATCCTGGACAGGGTGGACGCGAGGATGGGTGGGACTGGGCCAATGGCAGGGGGCATCTGGGGGGAGCGCTTGGTTGAGCGCGGCGGCCAGTCGCCAGTTCGAGGCAATGACAAAATAGCGGCCTTCCTGGGGGGATTTGAGTTGAGTATCGATCAGAACATCCGCCACGAGTCGCCCGGTTTGAGTCCAGCCGCGCAGTGGGCCTGAGGGATCACGCGTGAAGAGATGGAGATAGGGCGAGCTGGTCCGGTCCAAGCGAGATTCAAATGCCCAGGAGAGACCGGCGGCACGAATGAAGTCGGTGTTCACGAGAAAAACGCTCTGGAGCGCAGCGAGCACCAGGGTGATGGTGCGCCAGCTGATGCGGTCTTCGGTTTGCAGAAGGGGACTGACCACGAATTGGTGTCCGGCGAGCATGGCGGCAAAGACCAGCCAAGCAGGCCAGCCCGTGTCCGGCCAGGGAGTGTTGGATTGCCAAAAGAAATCGGCGACGGCAAGCGGAAGGGCGTACGCCAGGATCAAAGAGTGCGTGGCGGAAGCGGCGGGACGCCGCCATAGGCTGCGCACGGCCCAGAGGACCACGACAAAGAGCAAAGGCGAGGCGAAAACGACAGCGCGGAACCACGAGGGGATGAGGCGGAGGTCGGGTAACCAGTGGGACTCATCCCAAAACGGCCAATGATGCAGTGACTGCCAGCGCAGCCAAACCAAAAGGGGCAGCAGTGAGAGACCGATGAACAGCCAGAACCCCAGTCCCCCGAAAAGGCTGCGGTGGCGGCTGGGGCGGTAAAGCAGGAAGGCGGAGAGGGCCAGGACGGGGGCGAGTCCAGGGGAGGTCAGAAACAGAGCCGCCACACAGAGGCCTGCGGTGACCCAAGCCCATGAAAACCCGGGGCCAAAGGCAAGCGCCCGAGGGAGCAGCAAAGGGAGGGCCGTCAGGCCCGCAAGGATGAGGATGGCTGGCGTCCAGGAGACGGCGGCCAAATTGAAGCCTGGGAGCAGGTTGAGAACGACCACGGTCCAACCAGCGATGGTTCGGTCATAATGACGTGCCGCGAGAAACCAGGCCATCAATGAGGTGCCCAGCGCGAGCAACGGAGCCAGCAGGCGAAGACCGAACTCGCCATAACCACCCAGGATCATGGAGAGCCGAACCAGCCAAGCTGGGAGAGGTCCCTGCAAGGAGAAGTCAGCGGCCCAGGGCTGACCTGCGCGCATGGCGGTGAACGCCTCCTCGGGTGAAAGTCCCAGGGTGGGCAGCAAAGCCAGACGCCACACGGTCATCAGACCGAGGGCGGCGAGGAGGAGATGCTGGCGACGCATGGAAGGGGTTGAAAACAAGTTGTTAACCCCGTATTGAATAGTGCGCACTCGCTTTGTGTCAAAGGAGCGCGGGTCTCAAAGTCGGGGCTCTCCCAACCTCTCCAGCCGCTTACCCCACCGCACTTTATGAATCGTCGTCATTTTGTCGTTTTTCTCGCTTTGATTCTTGGATGTGAACGCGAGCCAAAAGCAGCGGACTCCGGTTCGACGGCTGAGGAGATCATGAAGCTGGTGCGGATGAGTTATGCGCTTCAGGATTACAAGCTGAAAGGGTCGCTGCGGGATGACACGTCAGGAAAGAAAGAGGCGTTCGAGCTGACGATGCAGCAGCAGACGATTCGGTTTCGGTTCAACGAGCCCTCAGAGATTGTGGACCTCGACCTAGCGACGGAGCCGGCCACTTTGAGTCGGGTGGTGCCGGGTGGCAAGGCGACAGTGCCGGTGGCTTCTTATGCTGAGTCTGTGCGTGGGATGGCCATGAACTATGAGGATTTGTCGCTGCGCTTCACCTATTGGCCGAATCCTCAACTGGTGGGCACGGACACGATCAAGACTCAAAAGATGTGGGTGGTGCGGGTGGTCAACTCAGACGGCAAGGGGCCCTATGGCACGGTGGACCTTTGGGTGCATCAAGGCAGCGGAGGGGTGGCCAAGATGGAGGCCTATGACTTCAAAGGGTTAAAGATGAAAAAATTTGAGGTCGTTTCCGTGCAGAAAGTCAATGAGGTCACGATTTTGAAGGAGATGAAAGTGGAGGCTTACCTTCCGGCCGGATCGAAAAATGTGCGCCGCACTTACATGAAGCTGGACAAGGACTGAATAATTCAGGATAACCGTCGTCCCGACAGGTTCGGTGAAGTCGTCCCCACCCCCACCCGATGATGCATCGGCCAGACCCCAACTCGTTACGCCTAGCCCCGGTCATCCGCGATCATGAGACGATCCGGCAGATCGGGCGCGGGGCGTTTGGAGAGGTGTGGCTGGCCAAAAGTGCGACCGGAGCTCTGCGAGCGGTCAAGGTGGTGTGGCGTGAGGACTACGATCATGAGGAGTCCTTCGAGAGAGAGTTCGAGGCGCTGAAACGCTATGAGCCGATTTCGCGGAAGCATCCTGGATTGCTGCCGATCCTGCAGGTGGGACGGAATCAAGAGGCGGGATTCTATTACTATGTGATGGAGTTGGCGGATGACCTGGAGCGTGGACGCGAGATAGATCCTGCGACCTACAAGCCGCACACGCTGGGCCTGCAGATGCGGCGTGACAAGCGGCTGCGCGTCACGGAATGCTTGGCCTTGGGGACAAATGTGGCGGAAGCACTCGGCTACCTTCACAAAAAGAAGCTGATTCACCGGGATGTGAAGCCTTCCAACCTGATTTATTTGGATGGGCAATGGCGACTGGCGGACATCGGTCTGGTGGCGCTGCTGGGGCAACGCAGCTACGTCGGCACAGAGGGGTTCGTGGCTCCTGAGGGGCCAGGGACGGCGGCTTCAGACATGTTTAGTCTGGGCATGGTTTTGTATGAGGCCGCGACGGGGAAGGATCGGCTCGATTTCCCGGATCTGCCATCCGCCTCCGGGTCCGGAGAGCGACTGGAGCTTTGGCAGCGCTTGAATCAGGTCATTTGCAAAGCCTGTGCGACCAAAGCCAAAGCGCGCTATGAATCCGCCGA
>JBIIUD010000495.1:0-3572 GCA_044340175.1 Verrucomicrobiaceae bacterium | reverse complement strand
CGGTGGCCTTGCCGGAGCGCAGCAGCCAGACGTTCAAGATCCCGAGCGCCACAACGAGTTTCAAAGCAATGAGAAGGTAGTCCATAAGTCGATGGCGAAAGATTCGACTTGGAAGGAATCAGACGAAACTCAGCGTGCTTCACTCTAGGACCCACTGCAAGCAAATCCCGTTGCAGGTCAGGCGATGCTCAGGGGTTGGCGGCAAAGGCGGTTTCCAGCACCGGCACGACCTGTTTCTTGCGTGACATGCAGCCTTCGATAAAGACGCCCTCGTCACTCAAGGCGCAGTGGAAGGCCTGCTCCACCACGTGACGAATTTCTCCAACTGCCCACAGGTAGCTGCCTTTGCGGAGGATATCCGTGCCGATCAGGATCACCAGATGGAGATGCCTTTTGTCCTTCACCTGATGCAAGGCGGAGCGGAGTTCTTCATGCCGAGCCGCGAGCGGGCCAGCGTCTGACACTTCCACCTGGGCGATGCCGACCGGGTGACCTGAGAAGGTGAAGGCTTTGAAGTCCGCCTCCACCAGATCCTGCGCCGAGCGGGTGGCGATGTCACCGCGGGCGGCCATCAAAGCAGCCCCAAATTCAGCCACATCGACTCGTGCAAGGGCGGCCAGTCTTGGAACCATACGACGGTCCTTTTGGGACGTGGTCGGAGAGGCGAGGACGAGGGTGTCGGAAAGAATCGCCGCGAGCAGCGCGCCGGCAATCGGTGGCGGGGGCTCAATATCATTCAAGAAGAACTGCTCGGCGATGAGGGTGGCGGTAGCGCCGACGGGCTCGCAATGAAAGGTGATGGGGCTCGGGATTTGCAGGTCGCCGATGCGGTGATGCTCCCACACCTCCAGCACCGTACCCTGGCGGATGTCATCGATGGCCTGGGCGATCTCATTGTGATCAACCAAAATGAGCCGCTGGCCGGTGGCATTGGTCAGCAGATCCGGTTGCGAGAGCGAGAACCGATCCAGCACATACTGAGTCTCGCTGTTCAGCTTGCCGGCACGGGCGGCGCGAACTTCGGGGTCGCCCAAGGCCTTGCGGAGGAAGGCGTAGCCGATGGCCGAGCAGACGGAATCGGTATCGGGGTTCTTGTGGCCGATGACGTGGATCGTGTCTTGCATGCGGCCAACAAAAGCGGACCGCACCTGGTTTCCAAGTGCTTTATGGGCAGTGGTCCCAGGAAAAGTCAGCGTAGCCTCCGCGGCGCGTGCCCGGTCTCGTCGAGTGCTCGTGCTAAGGGACTGCTGAAGATGCTGATCTATGGTGCCCTAGCAGCGGCGGCTGGAGTGTGGGTGCTGTAGCCTTTGCCGCCGGTGGGAGCAAAGGGATTGGGGTGGCGCCGACTGCGCGCGCTGGCCCTAGCGGGTTTGACACCGCCGTGGTGTAGCGTTAAAGGCGGACTGTCATGGGTTTGAAGTCATTTTTATTGGGTAGCACGGGTCTTGTTAAGCGGCTGCAGAAGGAGGTAGCAGAGCTGAAGGAGGCGAAGCGCGCGCTCAAAGCGAAAGTCACCGAATTGAAAGCCCGCCCGCCCCGGCGGCCTTTGGATTCTGACCCAACCCACGAAGCTGCCCTGAAATCGGCGCTGCAAGTGTTGGCCACAGACGCCGGATGGGCCGAGCGGGTGAGTGCCTGGCCAAGCATGGCCGAGCGCGTCAGCAGTGCCGTCTCCGAGTGCGACATCATGCTCGTCAAAAGTCACGCCCGTCCCTACGCGGAGGTCGGCCTTTCGGCGTTGGCTTGTGTCCAAGCGGGCCTTACCGCAGCGGGCAAAGGCGATCCCGCCCGCATCCTGGACTTCGGCTGCGGATACGGGCGTGTGTTGCGCTTTCTGCGCGCCGCTTACCCTGCGGCGGAGGTCTATTGCACGGACATGGATGCGGAGGGACTGGGCTTTTGCACGCACCACTTCAACACCTTCGGCGTGCGCACGGACTTGGACCAAGGGCCTGAGTGGGTGGCGGCAAGATTTGATCTGATCTGGGTGGGCAGCGTTTTCACGCACCTGGATGTGCCCAATTGCGAGCGTTTGTTGAAGCATCTGGCAGCATTTTTGGCACCAGGCGGCTTGGTGGTCTTTACCACGCATGGCGAGCATGCCAGAAAACTCATGCAGGCAGGGAGTCCGGCGTATCGCTTGAAAGGGGAGGTGCTGGGTCAAATTTTGACTGACTGCGAATCCACCGGGCATGGCTACGCAGACTACCCCAACTGGCCCGGTTATGGCGTCTCAGCCATGACCACGGCCTGGGTGGACGGTTTGATTGCCGGGACCGGATTGATCAAACGAGCGCACCTTCCTGCTGGTTGGGCCAACCATCAGGACGTTTTCGTCGCCGAGCGGGTCTAGCCCCGTGGACTGGGGGTAGTTTTTGAGGTGACCGTCTGGTAACAACCCAAAAGGATCAGAGCCGCACCGCCGACCTGCGGGGCGGTGAAAGTTTCCCCAAAAAACACGATCCCGGACACGGTGATGGTCAGCGGCAGCAGGATTTGGAAGGCGCCCCCGGTGCTGACAGGCAGAAATCGGAAGCCTTCGGTCATGGCCAGTTGACCCAATGCCGCCAGCAGAGCGGCCGCTGTCAGCAAACCCAGATTCCACAGCGAGGGCATCGGCAAACCCACGATGAACGGCAGCGCCAAAACGGCGGTGTAGGCACATTGAGATGCGAAGATGGTGCCACTGGTCTCCGTCAAGGTGAGTTGCCGAATGATGACCACCACCGCCGCTGCCACGAGCGCGCCAGCGATGGCCAACAATTCGTAGGCTCCCAGTTGAGTGAAGTCCCCGCCGTGCAAGCCCATCAGAAAAACAATGCCGATGATGGCGATCACACTGCCCAGCACCTTGCGTGGGGTAAGCAGCTCTCCAAGGACGAACACTGCCAGGATAGCGCTCCAGATCACCCAGGTATTGCCGATCAAGGTGGCTTTGCCTGCGCCTAGGACGGGCAGAGTCAAGTAATACGCCGCTGTGCCGAACGCGCCCAAGATGCCGCGGGCAACGAGTTTGCCTGAGAAGAGAGCCCGCCGGAAATTCACCCGCCGTTGGGGCATGAAGACCACCATCACGACCGCCATTCCGAAGACAGCCCGGAACAGCAAGGCCAACCACGGGCTGACGCCTCCCGCACTGCCGAGATGTTTGATGAGCAGCGCCATCCCGGTAAATCCAGCCAGGGAGAGCAGCATCCAGAAGGTTCCGCGACGCAGGTCGATCAGGGCGGTGGGTTTTGGACTTGGACTGGGGGGCTCGCCTGGGGGTGGCGGCAATGAGTCAGACAGTTCAGGCATAACAGAGAAGGCGGGCGGGCTGGAAAACAAAAAAGGCGACCCGAAGGCCGCCTTTTGAGAAAGAACACGATGATTCGGGATGGACGATCAGTTGCTGGCAGGGGCGGGGGCTGGAGCAGGCGTTGGAGCTGCAGGGGCAGGGGCCGCGGGTGCCGGTGCGGCGGGCTTTACCTCTGCCTTGGGCGCGGCAGCGGCAGCAGGTTTATCAGCAGGCTTGTCGGTGGCCGGTGCGGCTGGAGGGGTCGCGCCTGGCTCTTTCATCGCTGGGGCCGGGG
>JBIIUD010000494.1:0-3607 GCA_044340175.1 Verrucomicrobiaceae bacterium | reverse complement strand
CTTCGACCTCATTGGCTACAGCATGGGCGGCGTCGTCACCCGCCATTATCTTCAGGCCCGCAACGGCCACACCCGCACCCGCCGCTACATCTCCCTCAGCGCCCCCCAAAACGGCACCCTCACCGCCTACTTCCGCTCCAGCCCCGGTGCCCACCAAATGCGCCCTGGCAGCACCTTCCTCTCCCAGCTCCACCAGGACACTCCGAAAGTCCCCACCACCAGCTTTTGGGCGCCCACCGATCTCATCATCCTCCCGCCCTCCAGCGCCCGCATCCCCGGCGCCCAAAACATCACCAAACCCGGCCTCGGCCACTTCTCCTTCATCATGGAAAAGCGCCGTATCCAGGACATCATCACCGCGCTCGATCAGTGAACCTTCGACCCAACCAGCGCCGCCCACTTGCCACTTTCCAAAACCACCTGTGGCACCAGTTCCTGCCAGCGCGGATTGCCGTCCCGGATCATCTGCCGCACATTCGCGCCCGACTCGAACAGAAACTCCCGGAGTCCATCCTCGATCGGCCTTACCGATTTCGTCTCCAAAAAGTAATTCAGCAAGTGATGCATCGGCGCCTCTAGGTGAGCCTCTCGGGCCGTCCTCACCTCTCCCGTTTCAGCATTTCCGCCAGGATACACATAAAGCCGCACCTGATGGCGAAAGAGCCGTCCAAACGACTCCACCACGCCGCCAGGCAGGTCGTCGTACCAACCCGGTTTGAACAGTTCCTCAAACAGAGGCAGTCCCAGCACAATGCCCACCGGCATCTTGGTGTGCCGTGCCAAGTAGCCGCTCAGCCGGTGAAACTCCGAGTACTTCGATAGCAGCACATTCTTACCAAGGGCTTGCAACACATCCGCCCGCGCCAGAAAATCATCATGCCGCACTCCCTCATCATCGGCGTTCAAATTGTGCAACGTCATCTCCAAGATCTCCAGATGCCCGTCCGCTTCCGGGCCAAAGTCCGCCAAAAAGCCGGCCCGCCCCCGATCCAGCATGTCCAGGTTCAGCCGCGTGATCGGGTCAAAACTACCGCGATTCACCAGCACCGGCCGTTTGTGCAACGCGTCTGACGCCTGCACGATCTCGCCATTCGCACAGAATAAGGCCGCGTCTGTGAGCCCGTTCTCGATCAGTTCCAGCGCCGACAAACGGTCATCAAACATCGCCCTGGGAAACGCTGGCCCCCGGCACTTCGCCATATCGATCTCCACCCGCCACCGGTTCAACCCATGCATCAACCCGCCCAATAGAGTCCTCAAATTCTGCCGTGCATGGAACGCCGCCCAGAGCAGATTCACCCCCAGGATGCCCACCGCATCCGCTTGCTCCCGGTTGGTGTCATCCAGCAGTCGCACATGCAGCAATATGTCAGACCACGGCCCGCCCGGCGTCATTTGGAATCGAATCCCCATCCACCCATGGCACTCTTGATCCCTGTCATTGTAGCCGCGCGCCCGGATCGTCGTCGCCAACGCAAAAAACGTCGTCTCATTCCCCCGCTGAGCGCCCAACCGCTCCTCCAAAATGCTGTATTCGTGCGTCAGCATGGACTCCAACCGCTCCCGCGACACATAGCGCTTGATGCGCCCATAGATCTCATCGCTGAACGTCATGTCATAGGCTGACATCGTCTTCGCCACTGTTCCGGAAGCCCCTCCCGCGCGGAAAAACCAGTTCGCCACCTCCTGCCCCGCACCGATCTCCGCAAACGTCCCATAAATGCTGTGGTCCAGGTTCAAACGCAGCGCTTTTTCCAGAGTGGTCGGTGGGGTTGTCTCAGCCATGGCTACAAAATACACCGACTTCACCCTCTCGTCATTCAACATTCTTTGCCCGCGCTCCGTCTCCGGCGGCCGCATTCACCTCCCGCCAGCGATACCGCGCCCGCCACGCATTCGGCTTTCCCTCCACCACATCCGCGATCAGCCCACCCAGCACCGGCGTGAACTTGAAGGCATGACCCGAGTCACCCGCCGCCACCACTAGCCCCGAGTGCTCAGGATCATGATCGATCCAAAACGCCCCATCAAACGTGTCGCAGTACAGGCACACCCGACTCCCCGCCACCGGTGCCTCCGCCAACCCCGGAAAGGTGCCCCGCAAAAACGCCCGATAGCGCGCCTCCTCCCCCTCCGGCATCACCCGAACCTCCGTTGCCCGCACCGGCCGACCTGCACCATGATTCGCCACCTTCACCAGCCCGGCCGCATTCGCGGGAAACCCGTACCATCCCGTCCTCGCGATGTCCGCCCCCCACACCGGAAACATCGGTGCCCGATACCGCTGCGGGTCCTTCGGTTTGAAATGAAACACCGTCTGAGCAGTCGCCTGCATCACCGGTCTCAACCACGGCAGCAGCTCCGGCGTCCACGCCCCCGCCGCCACCAGCACGCCGTCCGCACGCCACTCGCGCCCATCGGCCGCCTGGATCCCCACACAGCGACCTCCCTCAAACACCACCTCCGCCTCCCGCACCTCTTCCACCACATCGATCCCCGCCGGCCGCGCTTCCGCTACCAGCTTCGCGATCACCTGCCCGCTCTCCACCCAGCCTCCTTCCGTATTCAGATAGCCCTCCCCATACTTCTCGGCATTCCACTCCGGATGCGCCGCGCGCAGCTTTGCTGAGTCCATCCGCCTAAGCCGATGCCCCCGCTCGGTCAAAAAATCAAAGCTGTCCCGCTCAAACCCTCCCACCGCCATCGCTCCTGCCGTCATCACCAAAAAGCCGTCTTCATGGTAAAGGCTCTCCCCCCAGGCCCGGTTCCACTCCCGCCAGCGCACCAGACTCCTCTCACCCATCTCCGTGTGCTGCGCATCCGCCGCGTAATCCATCCGCACCACCTTACTGATGTCCGTGGACGCCGCGTCAGGATGCGGCAGCAGCCCCTGATCCACCAGCGTCACGCGCCACCCACGCCGCCGAAGTTCCAGCGCCGCTGTCAGCCCAAAGCAGCCGCCGCCCAAGATAAGAATCGCACCTGCACTCATGCTCATCCCAGCCCCTCCACGCTCCATCCCTCCCGATACTTCCGCGTCAGTTGCGCGTTCAGCTCCGGCTTGTTCGTCACCTTCCCCGCCACCGTATCCCACTCGATCCACTCCCCCGTCCCCGCGTTCCGCTCCGCCAGCACGCCCAGCAGCACCGCCTCTGTCACTGGACAGCCATAAGTCGGCAGATCCGTGGACGCTTTTTCCCCCTTCATCGCCGCATCCACCCAGTCCGCGTAATGATTGGCGATGCGTGTCTTCGGATACGCATACCCTTCAAACGACGCCTCCGGCACCAGCCAGGGCCGCTGACTGTGCGGTTTGAAAATGCCACCCTTCTCACCCAAAAAGTAGATCCCACTCGGTGCCTCCTTCGTCAGCACGGACGGCTTCACCACCCGCTCGTCATAAGCATAGCCACCATCTGTCCAGGTCATCTTCAGCGTATCACCCAACGTCAGATCCGTGCCCGGAAACTCTAGCTCCAGACGCCGCTTCTCCGCATACAGATCCCCCCGGCTGCCCGCATCCAAACAGCGCACCCGCTTCGGCGCCGCCAGCCCCAGGCAGGCAAACACCACATCAAAATAGTGACAGCCCATGTCCCCCATCATG
>JBIIUD010000493.1:0-3610 GCA_044340175.1 Verrucomicrobiaceae bacterium | reverse complement strand
TTTTTTGGCGGGGTCAGCTTCCTGAACGTCCAAGTCACGGCTCTTGACGCGCAAGAACTCAATGGCTTCTTCCAGGGAGGCCCCTTGGAATTGCACGGAAGGAAAGCGGATCCGACCCATCTTTTCATTGATGTAGGCCGACTGGTTTTTGCCCAGATTACCAATGCTGGCATCCGTTTGAATCACCTGCACTGGCACGGTGTCTTCCCAGGCTTTGTTGACCTCATTGAGCATTTTGGCTCTCATGTGATCACGCGCGGAGTCATAGTAATCCGCCCGTTTTTCTTCTGCCTTTTCCATGCCGCGGCGGGCAGCAGTGTTGTAGGGGTCCTTGCGGAGCACATCCAGATAGTCCTCACGAGCCAAGTCGTAGTTGCCCAGCTCAAAATTGCTGCGGCCCTGAAGCAGACCGCGCTCAACTTCCTGCACTTTGATGACATGCTCAGGCGTCAATGCCACAGGCCAGCGCTCAGGATCGTCCAGTTGCTTTCCAAAAGTGACGGCTCCTTTGTGCCCTGGCACCGCTGCCTCAGCACCTTGCAGAAGTTCACGTGCCTCTTTGTAACGGCCGTTTTTGGCCCGTTCACGCGCCAAGATCACACTGCAATCAGCAAACTTAGCTTTGGCATACTCACTCCATTCGGACGTGATCGCCGCATTGGGCAAAGCATCCACAGCGGATTTGTACTGGCCTAAAGCGGCTTCAGTGTCACCCTCCGCCAAGAGTTTGTCACCTTGTTCAATGGCGATGCGTGCATCCTGCACCCGGCCCATACGACGGGCAATTTCCCGTTCAGCAAGACCAGGCAAGCTTCCTCCGCTACCTGCTTGAATGGAGGTGGCAACTGGCAGGGTAGCCCAAACAACGGCCAGCCAGCGGTTTTGAAACATTTTTCGGGAGAGACGAGTCATACGAGGTATCAAATGCAATTTTGCAGTGGGAGAACAGTGATTATCAGGTTTTAACCCGACTTGGCTAGGTTTTTTTGTTTGGTTCACGATTTTTTAGCGCATTTCAATCTTGAGAGGTTCGCCTTGCTTACCAGAAGCGTCGATTTTGACAATCGTCGCCTCCGTCTCCAACACTTCCGACACGAGATAGGTATCACCCGTTCCCGGCAGTTGAAAACGCTCGCCCTTCTTGACGGTAAATTCTTTTTCCCCTTTCAAGGCATAGACAAACTTGGCTTCATACTCAGCCAGATTGAGGTCCTCACCACGGATCAAAATGAATTCCTTTTGGGTAGCCCTGTCCATGACTTTGAGTTCCGAGACATCCCGCTCTCCTGAGCGAGGATCTGGCACCACTTTCTTTTCAAAGGTAAGGGCCTGAAACCGCACGACTCCCGTGTCGAAACCAAATTCCTTACCCGGATCAACGAACACACTCTTTTTCGGCTCGGGTGCCATGCGCTGCACTTGCACTGGCAAGGTGCTGCTCCTCAGGTGCAAGATGTAACTATTGGTGATGCGCTCCTTGAGGAATAGCTTCTTGGTCGCAGCAGGCCTGCTAGCCGGATCTTTGGGGTGGGTTTTCGCCAAAAATTCCTCTTCATTGCTGTAGCCATCATCATCTGGATCCAGCTCTCCCACATTCGCATAAAGAATGTCTGGCAGATCATTGGTGACCAAAAACTCATTGGTCATGGGCGCGCGCAACTGTGGGTTAGGAACAAACAAGTCGAACAACTGATCGTCCTTGACCACCAACAGTATGGATTTGTTCAGGGGAACGGGTTTGCCATTGCGCTCAGGTGCAGTCCAATCAAACACGGTGCTCAACCGTTTCGTCGCTTCCTCAGCTTTCGCCACTGGGATCTCCCCCAACTCGTCCTTCGGGGTCACTTTTTTGAGCACCAGCGTGTCCGGCAAAGCCTGACTCTGCCAAATGAGCAAACCAGCCACAGCCATAGCCAACAGCGCCATGATGGTGAGCAGCTTCTTTTCGTAATTTCCTTTTCGTTGATTCATGTATTGAAGATCGGGCGGGGATGAATGATGCAGGATTCGTCTGAGATCCTTCTTAATTGCCGGGAAGCGCGGCATTGGCCACACTGGCTTCGGCGTCGATGAATTTGATCAAATCAATTTCCACATAGACTTTGAGTTTCTCCTGACCAATGACGCCAACAGCATCTTTGACACCAGGCTTGGCAACTTCATTGACCTTGGGCTCCGGAGCGGCAGCTACCGGTTGACCATCCGCGCCGATCACCACCTGCGCATCGCCTCCCTCAGTGCCTTCAAACACAGGTGCCTTCTGTTTGTTGAGTTCCTGGGTGATCGCTGCACGCAGAGGCCCCTCGTTCTTCTCGTTTTCCACCCTCAAGAGGCGGATCGCGGTGAAATGCGGCATCTGCGATGGGCTAGCGAGTTGGTTCAGAAACTTTTGCAAGGCACCTTGATCAGCGGTGAGTGTCAGTGTCAGCGTGCGCCGTTCCACTAACTTAGCCACTTCTTTGACCGGCGCGACGACTTTGCCTGGGGCTGCTTTCGGAGCACCCGGCCTAGGCTTGGGTGGAGCGGGTGGCGGCGGCGCCTCGCCCTTCTCTGAAGCCAATTGACTGCGCTCAAAGGTGTCCACCGAATCAATGCCTGAATCGATGATCGTGCGCGTGATTGCCACAGAGGCATTCAGATAATCAGAAAGCTCCTGCGCCACTGCGGCAGACTTCGGCAGACTCGCGGTGTAGTCCGCAAATCCGAGGGCAAAATCCCCTGGAAGCGTCGTGGTTTTGCCAGCTGCGGTTCGCACCTCGGCAATACTTGCTTTGAGCTTGGCCTGGAAATCCGTTTCGCTGATGGGGTCAACGGTCGGTTGCAAGCTGAGCAGCACGCGACTGAGAGTACTCACTTTCTTCTCATAGTCCTCGACCGCCGTTTTCTTTTTGGTGAGATTTTCCGGGCTCGGGTAGAGATCCGCGGACTTCATGGCGGCAAGACTGTTGTTCGCCATGACGAAACGTTCCGTCGATTCTCCGAAGGCTGACCATGCGTTGAAGACCAAGATGCCCAGTCCGACGGCTAGCGCCAGGAACACCCCCATGATGGAGGCCAATGTTTTGTTTTCGCGGATCCAGTCCATGATTAGTTTTTGAATTCGATGTGCTGTTTCAGAGGAAGACGGATGTCAAATTTATAGGCATACCGGTCCTCTTCGATTCCGGTTTCTGCTTTGACGATTTCATTGAGTTTCTTTTCCACGTCCTGAACGTCAAACCACTCACTGGCGGCGAGAGCGCGGACATAGCGGTACACCACTTCTTGTCCCTCATCGTTTTTACGATACAAGCCCTGGAGGTGCAGTTCATGGGCGGATTGCGTCGAGGCCGCTTGTTCTGCCGTGACGGCGGTGGGATCCACAGCAGCATCGTTACCGGACGCTCCACCCGCCGCACCAATAGCAGGGGTCAAGGATTTCCCGTTCGAGACTGGCTCGACGAGTGTCAGCCAAATCAGGTCCGAATCGAACTTGTTGTTCAACTCTTGAAGCAACCGCACCCAGTAAGAGCGGGTATTCACAGCTGACTCGATCTGCGCACTTTCGGTCCGCAGACTGCCAAGTTTAGCATCAAGATCCCGCAGTTCGTCTGCGATCCCTTTCAAGCTG
>JBIIUD010000492.1:0-3616 GCA_044340175.1 Verrucomicrobiaceae bacterium | reverse complement strand
GCGGCGGTGGTTTGCGGCTGAATCCAGAACTGGGCGGGGCCACCGATGCGGAAGGTGGTGTGCAGGTGCATGGGTTCGTAGAGACGAGCGAGACCGCCGCCATTGGCGTCGAGGATTTCCCAAAGGCGCTCAAGCACGGGGAGATCACGGGCGATGCAGCGCCCGGCCTCATGCACATTGCCAGCGCCGAGGGTGATGACGAGATCGCCTGGGCGGATGGCATTGCCGAGCTGGTCGCGAGCGCTGAGCATGGTCGGGGTGGAGGCGCATTTGACGGCGCTTTGAGCGCGCACTTCTTCGAGGATGGTCTCACCCGTGACGCCGGGCAGCGGCTTCTCGCTGGCAGGGTAGATGTCGGTGACGAAGAGTTGGTCGACATCGTGGAAAGCCCCGCCGAACTCCTTTTTGAGCAATTGCGTGCGGCTGTAGCGGTGCGGCTGGAATAGGCAGAGGATGCGCTGCGGGTTCAGGCCTTTGGCGGTGGCGAGCGTGGCGGCGATCTCGCTGGGGTGATGGCCGTAGTCATCGACCAGAGTGAAGCGCTCGCTGCGGTGGCGGATCTGGAAGCGGCGTTTGGCTCCGCGAAAAGTCTTCAGAGCGTGCTGGATGGCGTCAAAGGAAACACCGAGCTCGGTGGCAAGGGCGATGGCGGCAAGAGCGTTGGAGACATTGTGTTTGCCAGGGATGCCGAGGGTGGCGATGCCGAGCAGGGTGCCGCGTGCGTGGACCTCGAACACCGAATGGTCAGGTGCGCTGGTGGTGATGTTGGCGGTGTAGGCAGCCTGCGCATTGCCTTGCCAACCGTAGCCGATGCCCTGAGTGGATGGGCTGCAGACCTCAGAGGCGACGGGGTCTTCCGCACAGTAAATCCAGTGTCCGGGGGTTTGGCTGAGCAGTTGAGCAAAGACAGCCTTGATGGCGTCGATGCCGTCGTAGTGATCGAGGTGCTCGGCCTCAATGTTGAGGATGATGCTATGCGCGGGATGGAAGTTCACCAGGGTGCCATCGCTCTCATCGCCTTCGGCCACAAAGAGGGTGCCCTCGGGGTCCCAGTGGGCATTGGTGCCGAGAATTGGGATCTCCGCACCGACGTAATGGGAGGGGTGCATTTGCCCATGGCGCAGGACGTGCGCGGTGAGAGCGGAGGTGGTGGTCTTGCCATGCGTGCCGGCCACGACGACACCGTCCTTCACGGCCATGATCGCAGCCAGAGCCTCAGCGCGACGAACCAACGGAATGCCGGCGCGGTAGGCGGCATCGTAAGCGATGTTGTTGGGTTTGATGGCGGAGGAATAAATGACCATGTCGCAGTCCTCCACCTCGCGCTCGCTGTGCGGGGAATAGAATTCGAGCCCCAACTTCCGCAGGCGCTCCGTCTCCTCGGTGCTGACGCGATCCGAACCGCTGACCTTGTGCCCCAGCGCCAGTAGCAGGGAAGCCAGCCCGCTCATGCCCGAGCCCGCAACGCCGATGAGGTCGATGCGCATGGGGTGGCGATTTTCTTTGAGGAGACTGAGGACGGCTTGGTTCATGAGGGGAAGGAAAAAAGGAAGTGAAATGAAGAGGACAGCCGAATCAAAAGCCGCCGTGCAAAGGGATCGAGCGGGTGGGGCCGAGGGTGTTCACTTGGGAGGGGGACAGGGTGATGACGGTGTCTTCCTTCAGCGCTTGGACGATGCTGCCGGGAAACTGGATGGCGGGACGGCCGCGAAGTTCCAGGCTGCTGGAAATAGGATTCCAGACAGCTTCCTGAGCCGTGGCGTAAAGTGGCCAGCCGATCTCAGGGGAGGCGGTGTCGATGGCGACTTGGCTCTTGCCGGAGCTGTCGCAAAACACGTGGCCGGTGAAGGTGATCTCCCCGCTCTCCGCCGTCACGGTTTCATCAGCGCTGACAGTGACACCCGGGAAAAGCGTTTGCTGAGACTGGCCCGGCTTGCGGTCGCGGGACAGGTCATGCATGGACAGAGACCGCTGCGGGGTGGTGTTGGAAAAAGGCGTCGGCCCCTCCAGATCTCCCTGGCAGGCCACGCCCAGGAGGAGGGCAGCGAGGGCGAGGCTGATGCGGGCGGCGGTGGCGTGGATCATGAGGAGATGCGGTGACAGTGGCTTTTTGGAGCGGAATGCGCAGGGTGCAAGAGGGAGTTCCGGGTTTGTGGGGAGGCGAAAGGCAGCAGCGGCGGCGTTTGTTCCAAGTGCTGCGTTTTTTGATCCCCCGAATCACCCTGCCTCAAGCTGGGCAGATGCTGCTGTTTGGATTGGTAGGTGCAGTGATTGCGGGCGCCTATGGGGTGCTGCATGACCAGGTCACCTTTAGCATCGGCCCGGAGTATTTCACCCAGTTCAAGGTTTACCAATTTGAGTATCAAGACGATCCGGGGCCTGCGCGTTGGGTGGCGGCCAAGATCGGTTTTCAGGCGAGCTGGTGGGTGGGCTTCTTTGCCGGGTGGTTTCTGGCGCGGTTGGCCGTGCCACGGGTGCCGCTGCCGGTGGCGGCGCGGTTGTGCGCGCGGGGCGTGGCGGGTATGCTGGCCGTGACGCTTTTGGCTGGTGGTATTGGGTGGGCGTGGGCGCATTGGCGGCTGGATGAGGCGACGCTGTCCTGGTGGGCAGAGGCCGTGCGCGGGTTCAACATCACAGATGTGCGGGCTTTCGCCACTGTAGGCACCATCCACGAAGGCAGCTACCTGGGCGCGCTGGTGGGTCTCATCGGCGCGGGGATCTGGGTGAGGTGGAGGTGTGGGCGTTGAGCGTGGTGGAGTCCACTCGGCCCACGTTCTGAAGACCTCGGCTACGTGATACGAAAAAGCGCGCGGACCGGAGTCCTCGCGCTTCACCATTCTACTCTACCAAACCAACTGATTAGAAACGGATGCTCACGTCAAAGGTGAAGCGATCATCCGTGAGGCCTTCGGGGGACAGGATTGCCTTTTGGTAGGCGAAGCCGAAGTCCACATTTTCCAGGAGACGGGTGCGGAAGCCGCCAGCGAGGGTGGCTTGCGTGACACCGTCCGCGCCGGAGGCACCGAAGTTGATGACATCGTAGCCCTCGCTGGTGAGGGGGATGTTGTTGCCTTCATTGAGCACCGTGAAGGCGTCAAAGGCGACGAAGGGGATGAACCAGCGGCAGGTGTAGTAGTCCGCCATGAGGGAGTAGTGGGCGATGAGGCTTTGCTCATCCGTGTCAAACGGGATGCGCATGCCGACGTTGGTGCTGAGGTGGAAGTCGCCAAAGCCCTTTTGAGCGGAGACGAAGAGGTTCACCTCGCTGTCGCCCCGACCCTGGAACACGTCATTGCTGCCGGTGGGGATGTGGACGGTGAAGCCGGGGGTGAGGATGAACTGGGAGGCTTCGTCGTCGATCAGCGCATACTTGAGACCGAGGGCGAGGTCCATCCAGCCGTCTGGATTGCCGACAGCGTCGTTGTTGATCTCGAAGTAGCCGTCCTGGGTGGCGATGAGGGCGAGGCGGTCGGTGATGGCGTAGCGGATTTGCACCGCGTAGAGTTGGGCGTCACCACCGCCGAGGAAGCCGTCGTCGATGCGGTGATAGGCGAAGATCGGGCGGATCTCCGAGCGGATCATGGCGTCTTCAAAGAAGATGGGATTGGCCACGGGG
>JBIIUD010000015.1:0-14118 GCA_044340175.1 Verrucomicrobiaceae bacterium | reverse complement strand
TGGTTTCGATCTCATGCGCGCCACCGAGATCGATCTCCCACCATGGGTTGGGCTTGTTCTCAATGGTGTGCGTCATGCCCTTGCCGTAGTTGCGGCTCTTGTCGCCATCCATCGCACGACTCGCATCACCGCCGTGTCCCGTCGTCGATTGCGTGGCTTTGCCACCCTTCGCGATGTTTTTTCCACCGCTCATGATCTCGATCTCAGCGATCTGAAGGCATTTCTTATCACCCGGAATCTCGATGCGGACAAAGCGGGCAGGTTTGCCAGTCGCCACCGTGGGCTTGGCATCCATAGAAGCTGCGGCGGCTTGTTTTTCAGCCTTCTTCTCCGGCTTCTTCGTGTTGTTGTTCGCGGGAATCGGGCTTTCGAAGCCGGCATACATCTCCGGTTTGATGCCGCGGGCGTAAGCACCACCAGCGAAGGTGTTGGGTTTGGCGGCACCGACGAAGGCGATGTTGAGGTCAGCTTTGATCTGCTCTTCCAGCCCGAGCGACCAGAAGATGCCGTTCACGAGCAAGCGGCGGTAGCCTTCGTTCGTGATGTCTTCGGAGGTTCCATAGAGCGAGGTGAAAACGCGGCCTTCCTTGCCTGCTGCGGATTTGTAAGTGCGCGTCCACTCGCTGGGCATCGGCGGCTTCGTCGCGTCGGCAGGTGAATCGGGCGTCATGCCGTTCAGCGGCTGCGCCATGGTCAAAATCTCGCCGCTGGTGGGCTTGCCGACATAACCGCCTGCCTGCACCCAGATGTCCTTCACGCCGCGCAGGATCGGATGCTGCTTCAGCGCATCCACGATGGCGATACGAGTGCTCTGCTTGTGATTCGTGCCGTAGTGACCGACCCAGGTCTGGCCTAGCACCTGATGGCCGAAACCGAGTTCGTAGTCGCTGCCTTTGTGGTCGAACGAATGCTTCGCGTAAGGCGCGTCCTTCGGCATTTTGAAGCCGTGCGTCGCCGTGCGCAGGCCAACAACGGGGCCGCCGTGCTTCAGGTAGTCATCGAAGTGCTTCATCTGCTCTGGCGGAAGGTTTTGGAAACGCAGGAAAACCACGGCGAGATCAGCGGTATCCAGAGCTTCAATGCCAGGCATGTTGGATTTGTCGCCGGCGACGATCTCACCCGACTCGGGATCAATGCCAAAGATCACGGTGCATTTGAATCCTTGATGCTTAGCCAAGATGCGAGCCAACTGAGGTAGCGACTCCTCGGAGCGATACTCATGGTCATTCGCTAGGAAGACGATGTGCTTGCCTTTGCCCGGCCCTTCGGTGCCTTCGTAAACGAGTGGAGCAGCCGTCACGAAGGTGGCGAGTGAGAGCAGAGTGAGGAGGATGTGTTTCATGCGTTTGGAGTCGGGTGAGAGTAAAATGGGGAAGGAGGTCGATTCTTGCGATTAAAGGCTCTTCAAATAAGCGGTGATGTCAGCGATGCTTTGAGGCGTGAGGCCGAGCATGATGGGCTCATACATGAGGGAGGTTTTCATTTTGGTGCGGCTGGTGATGCGGCTCTGCGGGATGGTCTGCACCACGCCGCCCATGCATTTGATGATGAGGGGATCGCTGTCAGAAAGCACCAGGCCGGTGATGACGAGGCCGTCGGTGGTTTTGATCTCGCTGCCTTCGTAGCCGTGGGAAATGGTGTGGCTGGGCTGGGCGATGGCTTGGATGAGGATGTCGGTGGTCTGCTGCTTGCCGTAGGTTGTGAGGTCAGGGCCGAAATCCACGCCTGCGGCTCCGATGCGGTGGCAGGTGTAGCAGGTGGCGACGGCGGTGGCTCCGTTCTTGGCATCGCCTTTCAAGGCAGCGATCTGCGCGAGGTCGAGCTTCGGTGCATGGGTGGGCGGCGGCGGCATAGGGGAGGCGACGAGCTTCACTTTGTCCGGATCATAGATGCCGAGGGCCTTCATGCTGCCGTCGATGTCATA
Organism: Verrucomicrobiaceae bacterium; assembly: GCA_044340175.1. Classification (GTDB taxonomy): domain Bacteria; phylum Verrucomicrobiota; class Verrucomicrobiia; order Verrucomicrobiales; family Verrucomicrobiaceae; genus JAGRPD01. Next base: position 12,194 of record JBIIUD010000015.1, on the reverse strand, counting down.
GGTCTTCCAAGCGTTGCCTTTGCGATTCATGAGCCACCACTTGGCGAGGTCCTGCATGGGGAAATCTTTGGCGTGGGCGAGCTCGAGCATGGCACCAGCGGCTTCGCGTCCGGGAGCGAAGGCGATGGCGGTGAGCATGAGCTTGCGTTGGTCAGGCGTGAGTTTGTCATTGAGAGCGCGGGCTTTGAAGTCGCTCACGGCTTCAGCGGGATGCAGACGCCAGGCGAGTTTGGCAAAGGCATCGTCCCAGGTCGGTTTCAAAGCGGCATAGACCTGGGCTTCCTTGCCCTCGCTGCCGAGGCCGAAGGCTTCGAGGTAGGTGCGGTCCTTGCCATCGAACTGCTGCGCTATCTTCATGAGGATGGGCACGCTTTTTTCGGCGGGGACATCGCGGAGCGTCACGGCCACTTCACGACGCACGGCGGCATCGGAATCTGAAGCCATTTTTGCGCCCATGGCGAGCACGTCATGATTGGCGCGACGCAGGGCGCGATAGGCGACGAGGCGCTGCGTGGCGTCTTTGGACTCCAGCAAGGGTTTGACCTTCGCGATGCCTTCGTCCCCCATCTGAGCGAGCAACCACGCGGCACGCGCAGCGATGAAGGAGTCGCTGTCTTCGAGCAAGGCGGCGACGGCTGGCACGGCTTTGGCACCTGCGGCTTTCAAGCGAGTGAAGCCGCTGTTGCGCACGTTCACGGCGGGGCTCTTGAGCGCGGCGATTTGACCTTCGATGGAATCCAATTTCAGATTTGGAATCTGAGATTTGAAACCCTTTGGTGCGATGCGGTAGATGGCTCCGGTGTAGCCGTCGTCACGGGTGCCGTGACCGCCGACACCGGGGTCAAACCAGTCGGCGACATAGAGTGCGCCATCGGGTCCGACGCAGACATCGCTGGGGCGGAACTTCGTCTTTAGCTCGCCCGTGGGACGACCACCGAGGAAGTCGCTGCCAGCCCATTCTTTCTCTTTGTTAGACGTGAGGAAGTCCATTCGTTCCAGCTTGAAGCCTGCGCCGTCAGGCACGGGCAGGTAGCCGAAGACGACGTTCTTGCCGGCTTCACAAGCGAGCAACAAGCCGCGCCATTTTTCACCCAGTGCACCATTTTCATAGAAGGCCACGCCGGTGGGCGAGCCGCCGCCATAGACATCGCCCGCGGGCATGGTGCCCGGATCTTCCTGACGCCATTCGGCAGTCGGCGTGTCCTGGCCGGGACGTTTGTCCGCGCCCCAACTGCGTTTGCCATCGGCGCTGGCGAATCCGGCGTTGCCGCCTTCCAGCACATGGCTCACGCGGCAGGCGGGTGGGTCATCGTTGTCGCTTTGGAAAAGGTCGCCGTAGCTGGTGAGCGTCTGCTCGTAGCTGTTGCGGTAATTGTGCCCGATGATGTTGACGTTTGTGCCATCGGGATTCATGCGCACGCTGAAGCCGCCGATCCACACATGGCCGTCGTCGCTCTTCTGTCCGGCGATGTCTTGAAGCATGTAAGGACTGCCCATGCGGAAAGTTTTGCCACTGCAATCAGTGAACTGCGCCCCTGTGTTGCCTTGATTAAAATACCACTGGCCATCGGGTCCGGCGATGAGGCTGTGCAGGCTGTGGTCGTGCTGCCGACCATTGAAGCCAGTGAGCAAAGCCTCGCGCTTGTCAGGAATGCGGTCGCCATTGGTGTCGGTGTAAACGAGCAAATCGGGTGGTTGCGAGACGACCACTTTGTCATCGAGCACGGCGACGCCGAGCGGCGCGGCGAGTTCCTTTTCCTGCACGAAGACGCTGCTCTTGTCGGCTTTGCCATCGTGGTCGGTGTCTTCGAGGATCACGATGCGATCTCCCTCCGGGCGGCGGCCACCTTTACCGCGATAGTTGACGCCTTCCGCGACATACATCCGACCCTGCGCATCAAAGTCGATGTTCGTCGGGTTGTAGAGCATCGGCGAGGTAGCCCAAACGGTAACTTCCAGGCCTTCTGGCACGGTGAACATCTCGGCAGGCACCAGCGGCGGACCTGCATTCAGATCACCCTGTTGGAGCTTTGAAGGCAGCGCGGTGTAGATGTGAAAGCGCATTGCGGCATCGCTCGGTTTGCCTGCGCGCTCCATGCCACCGTCATCAATCGCCACCTTCGCGGTGAAGCGCTCGACACCGCCGGGAAGATCATAAGCGATGGTCGAGGAAGCATGAGTGCCGATGCCCTTTTCATAGACCTTGCCTTCGACCTTGATCGGGCCACCGGCGTTACTTTTGCCAATCATCGTGCGGCCATAGCCACGCTCCTCGCCTTTCCATTTCAATGAGGTGAGGTCGATGGTTTTGCCATCGGCCATGATGAGTTTTGGCTCGATCCACGTTGCCCAGTCGCAGGAGATGCTGCCCTGATCGGACGCGACGAGATACAGTTCTTTCGCGTTCTTGATGGCCACGTCGATGTCGAGGATGCGCGGCTTGGGATTCTTTGCCGTCATGATTGGCGTTTCGAAGACAGGCTTGGCATTGCCAACAGGCAGCGCACCCGCACCGCGAGCTTCGGCCATCATGGCGTCGAGTTCGGCTTGAGTGGGCGTTTTGGTGGCGATTCCGTTCGCTGGAATCTCCAATCCAGCGGCCCACGCGACGCCATTCAGCATCGTGGTGCGAAAGCTGTCGTTCGTCATGTTGGCGAAGAAGTGGAAGCCCGTGAAGCCGAAGCCGCGACCGCCTTTCGGCCGGTCAAAGGCCCAAGCGAGATGCTGCGGTTTGCCCGCCTTTACATCGGCGAATGCGTCCGGGTTGCCACCGTGCGCACTCGGTTTGTCGCCTTCTTTGAACTTCACCGTGTTCAGCGGCGCAATGGCGCTGAGCACCGGCGTTACACCCTTCATCTCCGGCACGAAGCGCATGTGGTAATACCATTCATCCTTCGCGGAAAAGGGCTTCACGCCGTTCGCCACCGGATGCTGGCCTGGCTGCACGCTCGCCTCCCAGGTCGGGTTCACCGAGTAAAACGTCTCAAAGAAGCCGCCCATCCAGGCGAGGTAGTTTTTGCCCTGCGAGCCGATCTTGGCCTCCACGCCATAATGAATCGCAGCAAAGCCCGCGCCGCGCTCACAGGCCGCCTTGATGTTCGCATCGTCTGCGGCCCGACCGCCATGATTCAGCAGCACAATGATCGCATCCGCCTTCGTGAGGTCCTTCGGCCAGTTGTTTTCTGGATAGACCACCGCAAAGGCCTGCGGATACGTCTCATTGATGCGCCGTGCGAGATACGAAGCCCCCGCGAGGAACTCATGCTGCCCACCGCCCCCATGCGTCCCCTTCGCCGCGATGAACACGAGCCGCTTCGTGCCTTGAGGGGCATTGTTCTGGCCGGTGTAGTCAAAAATGTCGCGCGGCTGGGAGAAAGCTGCTGTGGTGAGGAAAGCAAGAGCGAGGAAGGATTTCATGCGTTGGCGATTGGACGATTCGGGTTTGAGAAGTCGCTCAGTGACGCACTTTTATTCCAGGATGTTTCCGAATGGATGCGGGTGGGTGAACCCTTGGGGTGGGCGGCAAAGAAGCGGAAGGGGAGGGCATGAACGGTTATTTGGGTGTCTTTTGGGTTTTGCCCTTGTTCTTGCCTTTGCCTTGTTTGGCTGAGGCAGCGGGCGGTGGTGGGAGGTTGTCGGTGGGTTGATTGGAGAAGCGGAAGGGGTCGTCGAGGCGACGCATCTCGCTGAGCAGAAGGGTTTGCATTTCGGCTAACTTGGAGGCGTGCGTGGGGTCTTTGGCGAGGTTAGGTTGGCCGTGCTCAGGGAGCAGTTCGTGCGGGTTGGCGGCGAGGTCGAAGAGTTGCGTTTCATGGATGCCGCGGTCGGGGGCCTCGTATTGGATGAGTTTCCAGGAGCCCTTCTTGACGGAGCGGATGCCGGGTTTGCTGCCGCCGGAATACACGCCATAGACGACGTCACGAACGGTGTCTTTTTGACTGCTAAGCACGGGCGCAAAGCTGGTGCCTTCGTTGGTCTCTGGGGCGGGGATCGCGGCGAGCTCGCAGAGGGTGGCGAGGATGTCTGCCAGGTAGATGTTGCCTTCCACGCGGGTGCCAGCCTTGATGCCGGGTCCTTTGACAATGAACGGCACGCGCCACGTGTGCTGATACAGGTTTTGTTTGCCCATCAGGCCGTGGCGACCAATCGACATGCCGTGATCTGCGGTGTAGATGATGTAGGTGTTGGCGAGCTCACCGGAGTCTTCGAGCTTTTTGAGGACACGGCCAATTTGGATGTCGATGTTTTCGGAGCAGGCGAGTTGGCGGCCGATCTCGTTCCTGATGGAGGCCTCATCGCGGCGCTTCCAGACTCCGCTGACGGCGGTCTCGTCGCGGACCTCGGCATGCGTCATGTCAAAAGGATGGGCCGCCAGGTAGTTGGGGGGCAGTGGTGGCTGCTTGCTGTGAAGAGACGGAGGTGTGGATTCGTCGGTGTGGTTGGTGGCACCATATTTGGCGAGCAATTCCGGACGGCCGTCACGCTCGTCGTGAGGATGGGAGAAGCCGTAGTAGATGAAGAAGGGTTTTTTGTCGGGGGCTGTGTCACGCTCGCCGAGGTAATCCATGACACGGTCGCCATGCCAGGTGCTACCGGATTCGTCGGTGCCACCGCGTTTGGTGGCGTCGTGGCGCACGGTGAAGAGTTTGTTGGCGGCTTCGTAGCTGTTGCCCTGTTTGCAGGTGCGCATGGTGGCGTAACCGGCGCGATTGAAGACGGCGGGGATTGTTTGCTGTTCCAGCGCAGGTGGACTGGTCTTGGCTCCCCAAGGGGCGGGTGGCAGATGCCAGACGGTGCGTCCGCTCATGATCATGTGCCGTGAAGGCATGCAGACGGCACCGCTGAAGGAGCCCATGTGATAAGCGCCTTCAAAGGTCATGCCCTCCGCGGCTAGGCGGTCGATGTGAGGGGTCTCGAGAGGAGAGGTTGGGTCATAGACCTTGAGGTCAAAGGGCGACTGGTCATCGACCAGGATGAACAGAAAGTTCGGGCGTTTGACCTCTTCAGCCAGCCCTGAGGCAGCGACAAAAAGGAACAGGAGAGGGAGGTATTTCATGCGGATTTCAATGCAAAAGAGGGCTGAACGACGGTGGTGAAAAACGAACTTATGGAGGGAATCTCTCGATGAATGTTTGGCTTAGGGGGGCTCGCGGCTGATAGAAGGCGTGGGGCAAAGCGTTTCGACACACACTTTCTCTCTCTATGAAACGTCTGTTGCTCTCATTGCTGGTTTTTGCGCCGTTGGCACCGCTTTCCGCCCAACCTAAAGATGTGTTGTTCATTGCGGTCGATGATCTCAATGACTGGGTGGGTCACCTGGGAGGGCATCCGCAGGCGCGCACACCTCACATTGATCGTTTGGTGGGGCGGGGCATGGCGTTCACGAACGCGCACTGTGCAGCACCGGCCTGCAATCCATCCCGCGCCGCCTTGATGAGCGGTTTGCGGCCCTGGACGACGGGCATTTTCACCAACAATGATCCGGCGCAGAAGGTGATGAAGGACACGCTCACGATCAACCGTCACTTCCTGGCACAGGGCTACAACACCCAGGGCGGGGGTAAGATTTATCACAGCTTCAGCAGCGAGGGAAGGCAGGACTCATGGACGGAATGGAAGGGCCTGTTCAACACGGACCGTGCGGATGTTCATAATCTCAATGGGTTGGATCGGTCCCACTTTGACTGGGGTGCCTTGCCAAACCAACCGCAGGACATGGGGGATTACAAATTGACGGACTGGGCGATTGAAACGCTCAACTCAGCGCCAGCCGACAAACCGCTATTTCTGGCGGTCGGTTATGTGAAGCCGCATCTGCCATGGCATGTGCCGCAGACTTATTTTGATCGGTTCCCATTGGAGAGCATCCAACTTCCCGAGGTCAAAGAGGACGACTTGGCTGACATTCCGCCGTTGGGAGTCAAAATGGCCGGACCGGAAGGCGACCACGCGGCGGTCATGAAGGCGGATCAATGGAAAAAGGCGGTGCAAGGTTATCTGGCCACCATTTCCTTTTTGGATGATCAAGTGGGCCGCTTGTTGGAGGCGGTGGAAAAGAGTCCGCGCGGCAAAGAGATGATTGTCATTTGGTGGACGGACCATGGCTGGGCGCTCGGCGAAAAGCAGCACTGGCGCAAGTTCGCGCTGTGGAACGACACCACGCGAACGTCTTTTGGAATCACCGCGCCCGGAGTCACGACGCCCGGCAGTCGGAGTTCCGCGCCCGTGGATTACACGCATCTTTATCCTACCTTGTGCGAACTGGCCGGTCTGCCTGTGCCGGAGCATGTCAAAGGCCCCTCCTTGATGCCCTTGATCCAAAACCCAGAGGCGGCCTGGGATCATGTCGCAATCTGCAGTCACGGACGTGGCAACCATGCAGCCGTGGATTCGCAATGGCGCTACATTCGCTATGAGGACGGCTCGGAGGAGCTTTACGATTATCGGGAGGACCCCAACGAGTGGACCAATCGTGCGGCGGAGTCGGAACTCGCTGAGATCAAACTCAAACTGGCGGCGCATCTTCCCAAGATCGAGGACGAGGCCCCGCCGACATCTGGGAACCCAAAAGGCAAAGGCAAAGGGAAAAGTAAAGGAAAAGGCAAGCAGGCAAAGGAGGGTCAACAGAACTGAGATGAAGGGCGCATTTTCCAGATGCGCCCTGCCGATACCCCGCTAGGATGCCCGCCTTATGCTCACCGCTGGCATCGTAGGCCTCCCCAACGTCGGAAAATCCACCCTTTTTAACGCCGTCACTCGCACCCGCAAGGCGGAGGCGGCAAACTACCCGTTTTGCACCATTGAGCCCAATCAGGGTATGGTCACCGTGCCGGACGAGCGACTGATCGCTTTGTCCAAGCTCTCAGGTTCTCAGAAATTGATTCCTGCGGCCATTGAGTTCGTCGATATCGCCGGATTGGTCAAAGGCGCCAGCAAGGGCGAGGGTCTCGGCAACCAGTTCCTCAGCCACATCCGGGAAGTTGACGCCATCGTGCACGTGGTGCGCTGCTTTGAGAACTCGGACATCCACCATGTCGAGGGTAGCATTGATCCGATTCGTGATATCGAAGTCATCAATACTGAGCTTATCCTGGCTGACCTTGAAGCCGTGACGCGGCGCAAGGAGCGGGGCGAGAAAAAAGCCAAGCAGAATGATAAGGACGCGAAGGCGGAGATCGCCCTCTGTGAGCGGTTGATCCCGCACTTCGATGATGGCAGGCCAGCGATCACGATGGATCTGAGCGATGACGAAAAGAAGATCCTGAAAGGTTTCTTTTTGTTAAGCGCCAAGCCCTGCATTTACGCCTGCAACGTCTCCGAGAGCGAGCTATCCGCCGCCACCAATGAGCCGGACAAGCATCCGCTGGTCAGCAAAGTGCGCGCGTATGCGGCCACTGCTTATGGCACCTCTGCGGTGGTCATCAGCGCGAACATTGAAAGCGAATTGACCGACCTGGACCAAGCCGAAGCGGCGGAGTATTTGAAGGACCTGGGGGTGACGGACAGTGGTGTCTCCCGCCTCATCAAGAGCGTCTATGATTTGCTGGGCTTGCAGACTTATTTGACCACGGGTGAAAAAGAAACCCGGGCCTGGACCATCACCAAAGGCACCAAGGCACCGCAGGCTGCGGGTGTCATTCATGGCGACTTTGAGCGCGGGTTCATCGCTGCGCAGATCGTTCACTTTGACGACTTGATCAGTCTTGGCTCCGAGGCCAAAGCACGCGAGGCGGGCAAGCTCCGCATCGAGGGCAAGGAATACGTCATGCGGGACGGTGACGTGGTGGAATGGCGGTTCAATGTTTAGCATGAGGTTTGCGGCGCAGGCTTTTGTTTGACCCCTCTTTTTTTATGACACCCTGGTATCACATCGAAAACGAAGCTTCCCTCCCCAGTCCGGCACTTTTGCTCTATGCGGATCGCATCGAGCAGAATCTAGCGCTGATGCTGAAAATCGCTGGTGGGCCGGAGCGTCTGCGTCCGCATGTGAAGACCCACAAACTGGCGCCGCTGATCCGACGCCAACTGGAACTGGGCATCACCAAGTACAAATGCTCGACCATTGCCGAAGTCGAAATGTGTGCGGCGGAGGGGGCCAAGGACATCTTGCTGGCCATGCCCTGCGCGGGAACGGCGAATGCGGCGCGCTTGGCCCAACTGGCCAAGTTGTATCCTGATACCACCTTTGCCACGCTGGCCGATGACGAGGAGACCGTGCGTTTTCTGGCTTCAGCGGCTCAGCAAAACAACATCACTCTGGGGGTGTTCATCGACATCGACTGCGGCATGGGCCGCACCGGGATCAAGCCTGGGAAACAGGCCGCTTTCATTGCGACCACCATCCGTGACACGCCGCGACTGCAGTTTGCCGGGGTTCACGCCTATGACGGTCATATTCATGAGGCCGAACTCAGTGTGCGCAAAGAGCGGTGTGACGCGGCCTTTGTGGATGTGCTCGCTTTCGTGAAGGAACTGCGAGGCAACGGTCTGATCGTGAAGGAGTTCCTCTGCGGCGGCTCTCCCACCTTTGGCATTCATGCGCAACATCCAGAGCGCACGCTCAGCCCCGGCACCACGGTGCTGTGGGACTTTGGTTATGCGGATAAGTTTGCCGATGACTTGCCTTTTCTGCCTGCGGCTGTGCTGCTGGCCCGGGTGATCAGCAAGCCTTCGGGGGACCACCTCACGCTCGATCTGGGTCACAAGTCCGTGGCGGCGGAGAATCCTCATCCACGGGTGCGCTTTGAGGAACTGGAGGGCGATGTGCCCGCCGTCATGCAGAGCGAGGAGCATCTCGTTCTGGATGTGGGTCATTCGGAGCGCTTTCACATTGGCCAGGCCCTGCACGGTGTGCCGCGCCATGTCTGCCCCACGGTGGCGCTGCATGGGGAGGCGATCGTAATTCGTGGCGGTCAGGTGGTGGAAACCTGGCCCATCACCGCGCGCAACCGCCGCATCACCGTCTGACACCGACACCCGTTTCTCAGCGGGCGGACGAGGCTCAGGGTCAGTTTTTTCGACTGAAATCCATCTCGTAGTTCAACTCGAGATCTTGGGGAATGCCGTGCGCGATGAGGTAGTGGCAGGTCATGCGGCCGCGGGGGCTTTCGGCGGACACCAGTTCGGACTCTCCGCTGACACTGTTGGGCATGGTGCCGATGGCTGGACCGTAGAAGGAAAAGTCCTCCCAACGGCCCCATTTCCGGATTGTGTTGCCGTCCGTTTCCAAAACCAGCCGGTTGGGGTAGCGCGAGTCTTCGTTTTCCTTATAGACGGAGATATGAACCTCACCGTCCGTCCAAGAGCCCAACAGCTTGCTGTCATCTTCCTCGTGCCAGGAGATGGCGGCGGCCAAAAAGGAGGCGGCAAAGGTTAAATAGACGATGTTCATATCGGACGTTCACAAAATAGTGCGTTATGAAAATTATGGAAGTCTGGGTTTGTAAAAAGATTGTTTTTACCTTCCGGTCGTCTCGGTGATGCCTTTCAGCCGCTCGAGAGCGGTAGGCGTGAGGTCATCCCAGGCAAAGCGCCAGGCCCAGAAGTCGCCGGTTTGGCCCGGGGCATTCATTCGTGCCTCGCTGCCAAGACCCAGCACATCCTGCAGCGGGGCAATGGCCAGTCGCGCCTGGGATTGCCACACCCGCTGGAGGTAATCCCAATTCAACTCACTGCCGTCAGTGCCCGTGTAGTTCAGAATGGTACGGCGCTCAGCGTCCACTTGCTCCTGAGTGCGGGTGGAGTCTCCCCCGGCCTCGCTGCGGAAAAGGCCCAGTACCGTGTCGTTGTCATGGGTGCCAGTGTAGGCTACACAATCGTCCGGGTAGTTCTCGGGGATGTATTCCTGCGCCAGCGAGTCCGCGCCGAAGGCGAACTGCATGACCTTCATGCCGGGGAAGCCCTGCCGTTCCCGCAGCGCCACGACATCTGGTGTGATGATGCCGAGGTCCTCTGCGATGACCGGCACATCACCGAGCGCTTCCCGCAGAGCGTCAAAGAGCGCATCACCAGGGGCCTCCACCCAGCGACCATTGATCGCAGTGGGCTCGGTGCCGGGGATTTCCCAGTAAGCGGCAAAACCCCGGAAGTGGTCGATGCGCACCACATCCACCAGTTCGAATACCTTTTTCATCCGCGCCTTCCACCAGGCAAAGCCGTCTGCCTGGTGCGCGTCCCATTTGTAGAGCGGATTGCCCCAGCGTTGACCGGTGGCGCTGAAGTAATCGGGCGGCACCCCGGCCACCACGATGGGTTGGCCTTGGTCATCCAACTCAAAAAGCTCCGGGGCCGCCCACACATCCGCGCTGTCGTGGGCGGTGAAGATCGGGATGTCGCCGATGATGGTGATGCCCAGTTCCTTGGCGCGCAGCCGTACCTTCTGCCATTGGCGATGGAAAAAGAACTGCAGCACCTTGCACTCCTCGACTTCGGGTTCCAGTCGCACCATGGCCTCCGCCAAAGCACCCGGCTCACGTAGTGCCAGTTCGGTGGGCCATTCCACCCAGGCCTGGTGCCGGTTTTCCTCTTTCAACGCCACGAACAGAGCGAAATCATCCAGCCATGCCGCCTCGCGGTCGCAAAACACATCAAAGGCCCGCTTCATCAGGGGGCTCTGGCCGCACTGCACCAGAAAGCGCCGTGCTGCCAGTTTCAGAAAAGCCGTGCGCACCTCGATGGCCCCACCGAAGTCCACGCGTCCCTCGGGAAAGGTCGGGATCATTTGCAAATCTTGGGGCAGCAGCACGCCATCCATTGCCAGGGACTCGAAGCTGATCATCAGTGGATTTCCCGCAAAGCTGGACAGACTTTGGTAGGGTGAGTTGCCATAGCCGGTGGGTCCGAGCGGCAGGGTTTGCCAGAGCCGCTGGCCCGCCGCGGCCATTACCTCAAGCCAGCGCAGCGCCTCCGGCCCGATTTCACCGATTCCAAACCGGCCTGGCAACGACGAAGGATGCAGCAAAACGCCGCTAGAACGGGGGATATCAAACATGGCGAAAAAGGGAAGCACCTATTGCATACCGGGACCACCCCGGCAGGTCAATAGCCGCTCTCGGCTGAGAGAAGCCGGAATCGGGCCAAGCCGCCCTTCACACCTTTCCCTCTTGCAACCCGCGCCTGCCCCGCTAACCCCTTGGTGTGATTTTCCCCACCCAGCGCCTCGGCCAACTCATCGTCGTCTCCGGACCCTCCGGCACCGGCAAGACCACCCTCTGCCGCAAAGCCTGCGACGACGGACTCGCCGTCTTTTCCGTCTCCTGCACCACCCGCCAGCCCCGACCCGGCGAGATCGATGGCAAAGACTACTTTTTTCTGGCGGAGGACGACTTCCTGACCCGCGTCGAGCAGGGTGAGCTGTTCGAGCACGCGCGCGTGCACGACCGCTGGTATGGCACCCTCAAAAGCCACGTTTATGAAAACCTCCGGCGCGGCATCGACGTGCTGTTGGACATCGACGTGCAAGGCGCCATCCAGGTTCGCGCCTGCCAGGACGAACTGGTCCACCGCTGCCTGCTGGACCTTTTCATCCTGCCTCCGAGCCTGGAGGAACTAAGGAATCGTCTGGCCGGACGCGCCACCGAGGACGCTGCCGCCTTTGAGCTGCGCATGAAAAATGCGGAAGCCGAAATGGAGCACTGGCGGGACTATCAGCACGTGCTCATCTCCGACACCCGCGAGAGCGACAACGCCCGCTTCCGTGCCCTCCTCACCGCTGGGCGTTTGCGCGCTAGCCTGTGTGAGTAGCGCACCCGTCCCAAATAGGATGTGCTTCAGTCATCGGCACCGGGAGGCTGCAGCAGCCGCCTCGGCAGATCACGCATCCCGTGAAGCACGCGAAAAACATCGAGCACCTCGCCTTCCACCCGAAAAAAGATCAAATGGACTTTGAATGCACCATGCAACGGCATCGAGCGAATGCCTTTCAAACGGGGACTGCGAAAATGACGTGTCTGCCCGACGCCGGGTTCTCGGGAAAGCAAAGCGACGGTTTTTGAAAAAGCGTCGAGGTAGCGCTCAGCCACAGTGAGTCCCGCCTCACGCAGATACCATTGATAGGAAAGCACAAGATCGTCCCGTGCATCAACACTGATTTCGCTTTCCAGCATGGATGCTATGCCCCCATTCCGATTTAAACCGAACCTGCCGAAGCTCGAATCTCAGCCATGAGCTTGTTATTGAGCGGCAGCCGAGGTTGG
>JBIIUD010000491.1:0-3617 GCA_044340175.1 Verrucomicrobiaceae bacterium | reverse complement strand
CCACGGCTACCGCGCCGAGTTCCTGCAACTGCTCGACAAAGCCCGTGGCCTCCAACCCAACTCGCCCTGATCTAACCAGAAAGAGGGAAATCAAACCTCCGTGGAGAGAGATCAATGAAACTGAGCCGACTTTGAACCCGAATGCCGACATTCGAAGTGGTTCAGACGCCGTGATGGAAGCCGCGAATGATCCGGTTCCCATTTCGGGTTGAATGAATAGTTAGCTCACGCGTCCAACTTCGACGCCAAAACCGGGCGCGCCGCTTACGCTTCAACACCGCAGATGGCGATAAAAAAGCTTGCATTAAGTAAAATTTTAACAACCATTGAATACAAAGTAATGAAAACGAATCTCGCTCTTTCCCTCACTCTACGCAGGCGAGCACTCCTGGTCCCCTGCTTAGCCCTGACCTTCGGCCTGAATTTGGCTTCTGCGCAACAGACAGCCAATTACGCCCCACCTGCAGGCTATCAGCAGCAGCCTGGTTATGGTGGCTATCAGGCTCAGCGTCCCGGTGTGAGCGAACGTGTGGGTGGCTTTGTGAAGCGACTTTTTTATGGAGAACCCCGTAACGGCTATCCCCAACCGCAATTCACCAGGCCTGCCCAGCCGGGGCGCAGCTTGGACGCACCGCCATCAGCCTACCGTTCCTCTGCTTCGTCGCCACAAGGCAACCGCATCTCATCGACCCCGCCTTCACCCAAAAGCCAAAGCAAGCCAGCTCCAAGCACAAAACCGACAACGGTGACGAAGCCTAGCCCTGGACCGGCCAAAACGTCCAGCAGCAAATACACGCCCCCGCGCATCAAGCCTGAGTCTTCGGTTGCGAAACCACAACCCAAGCCTGAACCCAAAAAAGTTCAAGAGCAGCCACCAGCCCCGACCACCCCGGCACCCCGCACCGAACCCACGACGACGACCTACCCATCCCAACCTGACACTCCGCCAGCGCTCAACAATAAGCCTTCAGAGGCCCCGACGACGCTTGCGGGACTGTCCAGCACCCGTCCAGGCGGCGACGCAGCCCCTTCGACGCCGACGCCTCTTATCCAAGAGACCCAGACCACGCCCAAGGAAACACCCGCAGCCAATCCGTCTGCTGGACAGTTCCTCATCGGTAAAAAAACCGCCACTCCAGGCCGCGTCATCAGCCCTTACCCACCCCATCAGGAACTGGATGTCTCTGGTCTTTCCAGCGGCTCCCTTGCCCTCGATCCCACCACCGACAAGGTTTTCCAAATCCCTTGATGGCGCCGTCATCGACACGCGCTGCGTTGCCCGGTCATAACCCTCAGCTTGCCTTCACAAGGGACACGGTCAAGATGCACCGCTCATGCCCGTGCTTTCCGCCACTCATTTGGTCCTGATCCCAAGTTATAACTCGGGCAGCAAACTCGAGTCCACCGTGCGGAACGCATTGCAGGCCTGGACACCTGTTTGGGTCGTCATCGATGGCAGCACTGACGGCAGCGACCGACTTCTTGAGCCTTTACTTGCTGCCTTTCCCGAACATCTCCGCCTGCTGCGTCAGCCTGTAAACAGTGGCAAAGGTAACACCGTGCTCGCCGGTCTTCGTCAAGCCGTCGCTGAAGGCTTCACCCACATCCTCACCATGGATGCCGATGGCCAGCATGATCCACTCAGCATTGCCACCTTCATGGAAGCCTCGGCAAAGAACCCAACGGCAGTGGTTCTGGGGTTGCCCCAGTTCGATGCCTCCGCCCCGCCTGAGCGCCTGTTCGGCCACAAAATCGCCAACTTTTTCGCTCGCTTGGAAACCTTCGGTGCCGACATTGGCGACTGCCTGTTTGGCTTCCGCGTCTATCCTGCCGCCGCACTCCTCAGCGTCATGACGTCCACTCGGTTCGCCCGCCGTTACGATTTTGATCCTGAAGTCGCCATCCGACTCATCTGGCGCGGTCATCCTCCGCACAATTTGCCCACGCCCTGTCGTTACTTCAAAGCATCCGAAGGCGGGATCTCCCATTTCAAGTATCTCCGGGACAACCTTCTGCTCATTTGGATGTATGCCCGATTGCTGATGGGTTTTTTCCTTCGACTTCCCCTGTTGATTCTCCGCCGACTGACCACTAAATAGTCCACGATCATGAAACGAGCCCACCGCCTTCTTCGCCTTATCTCCAGCATTGCCTTGGCCGCCCTGGTCAGCAGTTGCGTTTCCTCCCAGGTGAGCCTGGATTACCAGCCCCGCCCTGGCAGCATCTTGCGGGGAAATCCAGAGTTTGGAGTGGGTCAGTTCACCAACCTGCGCAGGGAAGGCCCGTTCTTCCTCGGCACCGTCCGCATGCCCCTTGGAGCCCCCGTAGAAAACGTCACCACCCGCACTCCGGTGGAGCAAATCGTACCCAACGCCTTCGCCCACGCTCTCGATGCACGCGGCATGCTGAATGGCAACGACCGCGCCAAATACATCGTGACCGGAGAAATCCTGGACCTCTACTGCCAGCAGATCGTTCACCCTTACGGCTACGCCCGCCTGCGAGTGAACATCATCCGCGCCGGCAGCGGTCAAATCGTGTTTTCCCGCGTCTATGTTGGCGAACGCCAAAGCACGGCCTACCGTCCAGGCAGCGGCACCCCAGTCCCGCTGTTGCGTGAACTCACCTCCCGCGCCCTTCAAGATGCTGTGGATGCAGCGCTTGATGACCGTGAGATGCGTGCCCGTGTAAGTCCAGTCGCCCCAAGCTACGTTCCTGGCATGCTCTAAAGGAGCGCACCGACGCAGGCACCTCTCCACGCCAAATGCACCGGCACACCGCCCCGTCGCCGCCCGCCGCTGCTAGCACCTCAGGTCGCAGTCACTTGGATGCCGAGCCGCTCTCGCTGCTCTACCACGGCCGCTTCCTGCGCTCCTATGTGTATTGGAAGATCCGCACCGATCCCCTCTACCCCAGCGTCACCCACGCGCTTGCCGCTAGCACTGATCAACCCCTCATGGACCTGGGCTGCGGTGCTGGTCTCTTCGCTTTTTACCTGAAATCCCGGGGCTACACAGGACCCATCCGCGGGCTCGATGTCGATGCTGAAAAGGTCGCTGCAGCACGCCTCATCGCCGCCCAGCACTGGCCTGACACCGAATTCCACACAGGCGACTTCGCCACCTGGAATCCCGGCAGCCATCAGGGCCATGTCACTTTTCTCGATGTCCTGCAATACCTCACCCCCGAGCTTCAGCACGACCTCCTGACCCGTGCCGCCACCTGCATCACTCAGCCCACGCATCGACTCATCATCCGCAACGGTCTCAGCGACGACTCCTGGCGCGCCCGTGTCACGCACATCACAGATCACCTCGCCCGTTGGATTCGCTGGATGGTGCGCAGCCCCCGTGCCCACCCTTCTCGGGAGTCTCTCGAAGCCCCCCTACGCGCCGCCGGACTTGGCCTCACCACCCGCCCCCTCTGGGGCGCCACTCCCTTCAACAACTACCTCATCATCGCCCACCGCCCCTCCTAACCAAGAACCAAGAACTTACTCCGCCTCCGCCGCCGGAGTCAGCATTTTCGCCAGCAGCTTATCGATGAGGTCATCCACCTTCACCTGCTGCGCCTCCCCTTCGAAGTTCAAAATGATCCGGTGCCGCAGCGCCACATGC
>JBIIUD010000014.1:0-14129 GCA_044340175.1 Verrucomicrobiaceae bacterium | reverse complement strand
GAAGCAGGTCGCGCGAGATTGCGTAGGGGTTGCTGCGCCGCCATCGACACGGCTTGATACTGCGCCGAGAGAAATCCATTGCTCCAGTTGGCCTTACCGTTTGGCGGCTCGCCACGCACGTCCTGAATCGCGATGTAAGTTGGCAGGTTTTCATTCGTGGAACCGAGCGCATAGCTGACCCAAGATCCCGCACTCGGAAAGCCTTCGCGGGTGAAGCACGAGTTCATGTAAATGCAGCCCGGCCCGTGTGTGTTCGTGCGCGAGGTCATGCTGTGGATGAAGGCCATGTCGTCCACATGCTGCGCCATGTGTGGAAGTAGGGAGGAGATCATCTTGCCGCTTTCTCCAGCGGCTTTGAAGGCCCAAGGCGACTTCATGAGGTTGCCGTTCTTACCTTGAAAAGACACCTCCGTCTGGCCTCCAGGCAGGGGTGTGCCGTGATACTTTTCCAGCATCGGTTTGTGGTCCCAAAGATCGATGTGTGAGGCGGCACCAGGGCAGAAGATTTGCAGCACCTGCTTGGCTTTCGGTGCGAAATGGGGGTGAAAATTAGATTCCGCCCCGAGCAGGCGTGATAGGGCAACGCCGGTCATGCCGGTGGACATGCTGGAGAGAAATTGGCGTCGAGTGAAGGAATTCATGGGGTCGATGGATAAAGCTTGCTCCTGTTCATGCTCTTCGTCTCTGCTCAGAACGAGGAGACGGAGAACAACAATGAGGGGTCATTCGAGAAAGAGGAACTCGTTGGAGTTGAGCAGGGCTCGGCAGAAGGCTGGGAGACCTTCCTGCTGCACGAAGGCCTCCGCAGCGGTGAGTTCGTCTTGCGTGGGTTGGCGTTGATAGACGAGTTCGTAAGCGGTGGTGACGTTGTTGGCTTTGGTGGCGAGGAGGGCGGCCTGTTCGAGGAGGAAGGAGCTGTTGAAGAGATTGAGGGCTTGGAGCGGTGTGGTGCTGCGGGGCCGGCTAGGGCAGACCTGGCCGCCATCGGGCACGTCGAAGGCGGCGAAGATGGCGTCGGGTTCCATGCGCAATTTGAGCGCGTAGATCATGCGGCGGTAGTCCTCGCGCTCGAAGTCGCGGGTTTGCGCGATCCAGTTGCGTGCGTAGTTGGCGTTCGGTTCAAACAGCAGAAAACCAGGACCGCCGGGAGTGAGATCGATCGTGCCGGTGGCCGATAGAATGTGGTCGCGAATGAGTTCGGCATCGAGACGACGTGGCGGGAAGCGCCAGAGCAGCGTATTGGAGGCATCCACCTGCATGGCGGCGGGCTGGGGGGCATTGCCTTGGCGGAAGGTGGCGCTGGTGAGGATGAGACGCTGGATGTGTTTCACCGACCAACCGCTGCGAATGAATTCGGCGGCGAGCCAGTCGAGCAATTCGGGATGCGTGGGTCGGAAGCCCATGAGGCCAAAGTCAGACGGGGTGGCGACGATGCCGGTGCCGAAGGTGTAATGCCAGAGACGGTTCACCATCACGCGTGCAGGCAGAGGATTGCGTTTGTCCGTAAGCCACTTGGCAAATGCCGCGCGGCGTGTTTTTTCAGGGGCATCCGGTGCCAGATTCAACGACCCCAGAGAAGCACGAAAAACGCTCAGTCCATCCGGGGCCACGATTTCACGCGGTTCTAGGAAGTCGCCCCGATGCAGTCGATGCGTGGGCTGCGGCTGTTCGAACCTTCCGGCATAAGCCAGCGGCGCGCTAGTGAGAGCATCGAGTTGTTCTGTGAGTTGGGCTTGCTTCCTGCGCAGGGTTTCCACCTGAGCGAGTTCGGACTCGGGAATGCCGGAGGCGACGGGAAGGCTCAGCCCGCGTTTGCGAAAACGGGTGTCAAGCCGGTCCTCTGAAGTGGCCACTGTCGTCCATGCTTTCGCATCCAAGGAGACCTCCACGCGGTAGCCGAGGGCAAGTCGATCCTCATGCACGGTGCCTTTTGTGCCACGATCACGACTCCACTCCACGCGGTTGATTGCCGTGGGCTGCGCCAACTCGAGCTGCACCCAGCCTCCCGTGTTTTTTTGTTTGGCAATCCAGCTGTGGTCATTGCCGTAGAGGCCGTCGTTGATGTGGGCGAGCTTGTGTTTGGCATGGTTCGGAAAGTCGCCACCTGATCTGGCCTGAGTGCCGTGCTTGGCGAGTGCAATGTTTTGGGCGGCGTTGCCTACAGCATAGATCTCCAGTTCATCCAGACAGGGCTCGGCGCCGGAGGTGGCGGTGGCAGTGATGCTGAAGCGCACGAACTTGGCTGTCACTGGATCAAACCTTTCCGTGTTGGCCAGGTGGGTGACCGGAGTGCGCAGGTGCGGCGTGGCACTGGGTGGGGAGTCTTCGAGCACCTCCTCGCATAGGATCATGTCCGCCACGGTGGGAGCGCGCACGTCACCCATGCGCAGGATGAGCCGACTGTTTGCCGTCAAGGCATGTGTGCCAACGGCGCGGAAGCCACTCCAGCGCCGTGCATTTGGCTCGGCAGGGGTGGCATCGGCAAACTGACGTTGATTGATCTTGGCGATTTCCTTTTGGTCGTCGGTGGTTTTGAGATCGCCGTCCAGGTCGAGCACGTAACGCGCATCTGGCGCATGGGTGGGCCAAGCACCCCAGCTCAGCCAAAGGCGGAAACGGCCCGCTGTGCGTGGCTCCCAAGAAAAACAGTCCGTACCTGGAGCCTCGGTGAAATAGCGATAGCTGGTGGCGAGGTTGGGGAAGCGTGTGGCAGTCCCCGCATCCGAGGCCTGGCCTTTCTCTGTACCAGGGTCGTAGAGGATGGGTTTGGGATTGGCGCGCTTGAGGATCTCTTTGCCGGTCGCTGCGTCGGAGGCGGCTGCGAGTGCGGGTGCGGGTTCGTCGTCAATGAGGATGCGGCGTCCGAGGGCGGCTTTGGGCTGGAAGCTGGCCAGCTTCGCGGTGAGGGGAGCAAGTTGCTGCTCCAGTTCGCGGATCTTCTTCTGCTTGTCCTCAAAGTCGGCAGGGCGGATGGGGCGGTCGCCATGCTGCACGCCGGAAAAGATCGACTGGATGGCATAGAAATCCGTCTGGGTGATGGGATCAAACTTGTGATTGTGGCATTTGGCGCAGCCCAGCGTGAGGCCAAGAAAGGTGGTGCCGGTGGCGTTCACCATGTCGGAAAGCTCATCCGCACGCTGCATCAACTGCAAGTTTTTGTCCTGCCCCTTCACGCGGTCCCAGGGTCCAGCGACGATGAAGCCCGTGGCCACATCCTCACCCACGGTGTCGCCGGCGATCTGCTCGAGCATGAAGCGGTCATAGGGTTTATCGTGGTTGAAGGCATCGATGACATAGTCGCGGTAGCGCCAGGCATGAAGGCGCTCGTGGTTGGTTTCAAAGCCGTTGCTATCCGCAAAGCGCACCACATCCAGCCAATGCCGCGCCCATTTCTCGCCATAGTGACGGGAGTTCAACAGTTGATCCACCCGCTTCTCGTAGGCTTGCGGATCGGTATCCTTTTCAAAGGCGCGCACGTCTTCGAGGGTCGGGGCGAGGCCAGTAACGACGAAATGCAGGCGGCGCAGCAGGGTGCGGCGATCGGCTGCGGGCGAAAGGGTGAGGGACTTTTCACCGAGCTTCTGCTGGATGAAGAGGTCGATACTCGGGTCTGTGATGGTGGCTACTCTGAGCGGTTGAAAGGCAAAGTGCTCCAGGCGCTTGTCTTTGGCCGCGGCTTGGTCGGTCGCGTTCTCTGGCCAGACCGCTCCGGAGTCGATCCAGTTCTTGAGCGCGGTCACTTGAGACGGGGTGAGCGGCGCGCCTTTGGGCGGCATGCGCTCGTCTTCGTTGGAGGATGTGATGCGTTGAAAAAGCGGTGAGTCTGCGGCTTTGCCAGCGACGATGGCGGGTCCGGATTCACCGCCTCGGAAGGCATGGACTTTAGCATCCAGACGCAGGTCCGCTTTGTTCTTGGTTTCACTGTGGCATTCCACACAGCGCTCTTGGAGGAGCGGGCGAATGTCGGCATCAAAATCGACAGCGCGTGCCGACGTGCCCAGGAGGAAAAGGATGAGCAGAGGCTTCATGGCTGGAGGCCGAGGTCGGTGCGGGCAGAAACGAGATGACGTGCGGTCGCGCGCGCGGCAGCAGCGGGGTCGCGCTTTTCAATGGCGGTCAAAATCGCAGCGTGTTGTTGGATGGCGAGTTTGGGGGTGACGCGGCGGTAACCGTGGTTGAGGCTGGCTTCGAGGAGATCGGAAAGGGAATGCAGCAGGAGGGCGCTGATTTGATTGCCGGAAGCGACGGCGAGAAGGCGATGAAAGGCCATGTCGGCGGCGACGGAATCGGAGGGGGTCTCGGCTCTGATCAGGTGATCATGGGCAGCTTGAAGAGCGGCGACTTGATCGGGCGACGCGCGTTCGGCGGCGAGTCGGGCGTTCTCTGGTTCGACGATGAGACGGAGTTCGATGAGTTGATGCAAGCGCTCCATTTCATTCGGCACGAGAAGATGCAAAGAATCGCTGAGCGGCTTGTGCAGTCGGTTGACCGAGCGGATGCCGAGCCCTTGGCGGATTTCAAGCAGGCCCTGCTGTTCGAGGCGTTTGGTGGCCTCACGCACGACGCTGCGGGAGACGCCGAGCTGCGCGGCAAGCTCACGCTCCGTGGGCAGAAAAGCGTTGCGATTTCCCGGTGTTTGCGCGCGGATGAGGTCGGCGAGGCGCTCGCAGACTTTTTCAACGAGGGACGGTGGGCGGTCGAGGGTAGAGAGAGACATACGCAAGTGATCAGGTGGTCTGACCAATGAACCAAACGAGCAGAGGCCAGACTTTCTATCGATGACCTTGGGTCAGCAAATGCTGAAGACAGGGTTTGCCACCACGTTGAGGTGCCATCAGGGATGGGCCATCTCTACCCACTGCGTGCTGACATCTGAACCGGTGCTCAGATTCCAGGTTCCGCCGGGTTGCAGGGTCTCTGTTTGTTGATGTGAGCCACGACTGTCTGTCCAAGCGAAGGTGATCGCGGCGGGACCACGGTCGACAGGATAAATCAGGTGTCCCTCTGCTCTCAAGTAGCGCTTGCCACCGTTGTTAGAGAATCGGACTTGAAACGTGTCGGCAGAAGGAACTGGGAACGTCAACTTAGCACTCCACAAGGATTGCGACCAAAAATCCGCCGGCTCCACCGTGGATCTTTGGATAGACGGGTGTTCCAAGATAGGGGACCAGGATTGGCCGGCATCCGTGGAGGCTTCGATCTGATACTTGATCTCTGGATTGGGGGGATTGCTAGAGGCTACTTGAGTAGCCACCCAAAGTTCTTGGATGCGTTCTTTGCGCGGAGTGGCCAACTGCAGCGTCAGCTTGGGTGTGTCAAAGGCCCCAGCGATCACCCGCGGCTTTGCCTGGGGCAGGTTCGGTCCAAAGCTCACGATGCCGCGTCCGCTGACTTCATAACGGATCGCTGTGCTGTTCTCCTTGAGCCGAGGAAAGGTGGCGGGATTGGCTTGGCAGACGGTTTGAATGATCAAGCCACGGTCTTTAAGCTCCGCGATGGAGGCACCAAACTTCAAATGGTATTGGCGGTGGCCTTTGACCTGATCCGTGAGATCCATGCCATCGGAAAACGTGCCCGCCGAGTGCCAGTTAGCCCCGCCATCGGTAGAGACTGACACCTCGCACTTGAGGGCTCCGCGCAAGATCAGCCCCTGCTTGCAGCCCGGTTGATAGATGCCCCAGGCGGTGTCATCCGGCGGACTGGCGGCGATGATGTAAGGGGTGTAAAATTCCAGGGTCACCTGCTGATCATCCGAACTCGTGACGCCCTCGGAAAAGTCGGGCTGCCAGCGATAGACCGCGTTGCCATAGCGCATCTGACCAGTGACATGGGCAGTGCCCGTTTTGGAGCCCAACATCTTTTCAGGTTGGTTCACCCAGGTGCGTGAGCGTTCTGGTCCTGGAATGCCACCCGATTGGTAGTTGCGACCCCAAAAGACAAAGGTTTTCCCGTCCTCCAAGCCCGGTGCAAAGTAGCGCCGGATGGACTCGCCTTTGCGCAGATTCACCATCGGTGGTGGCCCAGCATAACCCGCCAAATACTCGGCACTGCGGTAGTCCGCATACGAAGCCGCGTCCCCTTCATGAAGGCCACAGACCAACCAGCCCTGCTGGCGCTCTGGGGAGAATTGGCGGCTAGCGACCTGCTGGTATTGCGGTACAATTTGGTCGAGTCCCAGCAGCGCTTTGCCCTCACGATCGAAGATCACGGTGGAAAGATCGTGATCCAACATGACCCACCGCCCAGATCCATAGGGACCACCGGTGAGAAACGCTTCAAAACTGTTGTGTCCCTTGGTGCCGATCACTCGGCTGCGACAATGCCCCAGCAGCGCATCCAACTCCGCCGTCCACTGCGCATGCGTGGTGCCACACAACGCGAACCCATGAGCAAACAGCCCCGTCCAATAATCCCGCGTGGTATGCAAGTTATCATTGGCGAAACCCTTTCCCCACAAGTCCTCCTTGCCCTCTTCCCCATGCGCATAGTGCGTGTTTCGAAAATACCAAGCGGCCAAGGCCTTGTGATGATCGTCAGTCGGCGTGATTCCCGTGCTGCGTTGGTACTGCTCCGCTTGCGTCTTCGCTAAGCGGGCAAAGTCAGACATCGCCAACTCGCCGGGATACCAGGGATGATCAGTGCCTAACTGAGGGTCTCCCACGGCGGCGAGGGCCTCGCTAGACAGGAACAAGGCCATGAGGAGGGGATGGAAAGAGGCTGAAAGCTGTTTCATCGATCTTCCAACTACGTTGCCGATGCCAAAAATTTAACGTCGACATTCTGCCCAACCGCTTTTTGTGAGACCTGAAGTCCAGCAGGGAAAAGGTCGCCCGCCCGGTACCGCGTTCGTTGTACGCGCTTTAGCGTGTCAGGGCACCCGGGACGTGCGGTGGCAAGCTAAAGCTTGAACAACGTACGGTTGGGCCGTGTGACTTCACGTTCGCGAGGAGTTGATGAAAGGGGCTGCAGGGGATCGCGTTTCCGGGCAGTGATGATGATGATGATGCGATTTTTCGGATGGTTTTGCTGGGTGACTTTGGGGCAGGGTTTCTCTGCTTTGGCCGCAGCGGATGCCCGACCGAATGTGGTGCTGTTTCTGGTCGATGACATGGGCTGGATGGACAGCGGTGTTTATGGCTCGCAATACTATGAAACCCCGAACATCGACCGATTCGCCAAGCGGGCCATGCGGTTCACCCAGGCCTATGCGAATCCGCTGTGCTCCCCTTCCCGCGCCAGCATCATGACCGGGAAACATCCCACTCGGCATGGCATCCTGACCGCGAGCGGGCACCAGCCGCCGCAGCCTGCGGATTTTGATTTCATGCCGGACACTGCCCCCGCGAACCAACCGATGATCACTCCGATCAGCAAAAACTACCTGGACCCCGCTGAGCACACGCTGGCGGAGGCGCTCAAGGAGGCAGGGTACCGGACAGCACACATTGGCAAGTGGCACCTGGGATTGACAGAGGCGTATCGCCCGGAGAAAAACGGCTTTGACGTGGCCTTTCACTGCGCGCCAGACCCGGGACCGCCGGGCAATTACTTCTCTCCCTATGGCGTGACGCGGGAGGGCCCTCCCACAGCGAAGACCAAGGTGGGCACGATCACCGATGGACCTGAGGGCGAGTACATCGTGGACCGTCAGGCCATCGAGGCGGTGAAGTTCATCAACGACAACCAAACGCGCCCGTTCTTTTTGAACCTTTGGAGCTACGGCGTGCATGGTCCCTGGGGACACAAGCCCGAATACACGGCGGAATTCGCCAAGAAAACCGACCCGCGCGGGCGGCAAAAAAATCCCATCATGGCGAGCATGCTGCGCAGTGTGGACGAGTGTTTTGGCCGCATTTTGGATGAGCTCGAAAGCCTCGGCCTTGCTGATAACACGCTGGTCATTTTTTCCTCTGACAATGGCGGCAATGTGCACAGCAACATCACCGTGGAGGGCCGGAAATCTGCCAACGAGGACTGGCAAAAGTGGGCAGGCAACGAACCCCCGACCGACAACCATCCGCTGCGCGAAGGCAAGGGCAAACTTTACGAAGGGGGCACGCGGGTGCCAATGCTGTGGGCGCTGCCGGGTCGCATTCAGCCTGGCGCCACCACCGGCGCGATCGCGGGGCACATCGATCTTTACCCGACGATTCTCGATCTGTTAGGCATGGAAAAAAAGGCGGGACAGGTCATGGATGGCATGAGCCTAGTGCCGGTGTTGACGGGTAAGGGCGAGCTAGAGCGGAAGGCGTATTTCAATTACTTCCCCTACCGCCCCAATGAAGGCGGGGTGACCGTGGTGAGTGGGGATTTCAAACTGATCCGATGGTTCGGTCCGGGCATCCCGCGTGAGCTTTACCATCTCAAAGAAGACATCGGTGAAACGAAGAATGTGGCGGAACAAATGCCAGAGAAAGTGAGCGAACTGGACTCACTCATCGACGCGTTTTTGCAGGAGACCAACGCCTTGGTGCCACGAGCTAATCCCGCTTACAAGCCAGTGGTGGCCAGGGTGCCCGCGCAGCGCGTTGACCCACTGGACGGCTGGAAGGAGAGGCAGTGCAAGGCGACCGTGGCTGATGGTCTGCTGACGATGCGCGGCACAGGCAAACCGGGCACCGCCTTCTTGGGACATGGAACGGCGACCATGAAAGGACCTGCGGTGGTGAAACTGCGAGTGCGGAGTGTGGGCGGGGGTCCTGGCAAGATCGAAAGCTTTCCGAATGGCTCCGCGGACCCCACGGGACTGGTGACGGTGCCGTTTGAGGTCGAGGCGGGCGATTGGCAGGAGCTGGAGATCGAACTGAAAAGTCAGGCCGCATTGGGCACGGTGCGGGTTTATTTGCCAGACGCGGACATTGATTTCATCGAGGTGGCTCCGGTCCAGGGCCGGGCGCTGCGCTCCGACTTCGGCCGCAATCCATAGTGCGTGACAATCACCCGCATTGGTTTCAAACTGACGTTCCGCTGTATGAAAAACGCCTTCCTCTGTCTCTTGTCCCTGGTGCTGCCAGCGGTCGCTTTTGGTCAGTCGCCCCCACCGAAACCACAACCGAATCTGATCTGGATCATGGCGGATGATCTCGGTTATGCGGACCTGGGCTGCTATGGGCAAAAGGTGATCAGCACGCCGAACCTTGACCGCATGGCGGCGGAGGGCCTGCGCTTCACTCACTTCTATGCGGGGGCGACCGTGTGCGCGCCGTCACGCAGTGTGTTGATGACCGGCCTGCATCATGGTCACACGCGCATTCGTGGCAATGCGGGCCAGCAGAATGCGGCAGCGCAGGCGCTCAAGGAGGGCGATGTCACCGTGGCGGGCGTGCTGCAAAAGGCGGGCTACAAAACAGCGCTCATCGGCAAGTGGGGCCTCGGCAATGTGGGCGAGTCGGAAAGCGGACTGCCGCGCAAACACGGTTTCGATTACTTTTACGGTTACCTGAACCAGCACCATGCACACAACCATTTTCCCGATTACCTCTGGCGCAACGAGAGCAAAGAACCGCTGTCGAACATCATCGTGCCGGTCGGTGAAGAAGGTGCCGGCTATGCCACGGAGGCCGTTCATTTTGCCGATGATCTCTTTGCCGATGACGCGCTGAAGTTCGTCAGCGAAAACAAGAACGGGCCCTTCTTCCTCTACTGGAGCATGGTCATCCCGCACGCGAACAACGAGCGCGGCCGCATCCTGGGCGACGGAGCGCATGTGCCGGATTACGGACCCTATGCGGACAAAGACTGGCCCAATCAAGACAAAGGCCAAGCCGCGATGATCACGCGCATGGACAGTTACGTGGGCCGAATGATGAAGCACCTCCAGGAGCTCGGTCTGGCGCAAAACACGCTCGTCCTTTTCACCAGCGACAACGGCCCCCACAACGAGAGCAAGCATGACCTCACGCGTTTCAATCCGAGCGGCCCCTACACCGGCATCAAACGCAGTCTCACGGATGGCGGTATCCGCGTGCCTTTCATCGCCTGGTGGCCAGGTAAAGTGAAACCCGGTAGCGAGTCGGCGCATGTTGGCTATTTCCCAGACTGGTTGCCCACGGCGGCCGAGCTCGCTGGAGCCCCTGCTCCGGCGAAGACGGACGGCCTCAGTCTTGTGCCCGTGCTCACCGGGAAAGCGGAGGCGCAGCCCAAGCACGAGTTCTTGTATTGGGAGTTTCATGAAGGCGGATTCAAGCAGGCCGCACTTTTTCAGGGTCGCTGGAAAGGCATCCGCACGGGCGGCCCGGACGCACCTGTGCAGCTCTTTGACCAGCAGAACGACATCGCCGAGCAGACCAACGTCGCCGCCGAGCACCCGCAGATCGCCGAGAAAATCAGCGCCTACCTGAAAACCGCCCGCACCCCGCTAGCCGAGTGGGAGCCGGTGTGGAAAGCGGCGGGTAGGGGGAAGAAAAACGGGTGAAATCGGCGCGGCTAACGGCGGGCGGTCTGCCGCTGACCAGACGACGACTGGCGATAGTCACCGCCGTAGAGATATTTGCCGTCGTGGAAATAGCGATTGTCGAAGTTCCGACCGTTGTAGGAATACGTTCCTGGCTCGTAGCGACCGCCGGCGTAATAGCGGTTGTTGTAGTAGTACGCATCACCCAAGTGGTTAGACGGCAGGGTGCGGTAGGTCACGTAACTGGTTGAGGTTGAAGGGCGGACACTGGAGACGCGGGACGTTGACCGGCGATAGTCGCCACCATAGATGTATTGGCCGTTGTGGAAGTATCGGTCATTGTACCTTTGGCCTTGGTAGGTGTAGGTACCGGGTTCGTAGCGACCGCCAGCGTAATAACGGTTGTTGTAGAAGTAGGCGTCGCCCGAATAATTGGACGGTAAGGAGGTGTAGGTCACATAACGGCTCTCTGACGGTCCAATGTAGCCTGTGCTTTGGTAGTCGTCGGTGACGCAGGACGCGAGGAACGAGGTGGCCGCCAGAGGGAGGGCGAGCACGAATAAACGGAGGTTAGGTAGTTTCATGACCTCAGGTTACTCCCAGGAAGTGCTCCGACGCTATGGGGTGAAGACTCCAAACTGTCCGGCGGGCGGGCCGCCACATTTGCGGCTGCGAAAAGGTCTGGTTCCAATGGCATCAGGGCTGCGGCCATGTCCTTTTCCTGGGCCAGCAGGTTGCTGAGAATTTCAGTCTCGCCGGGTGGGGTGTTGGCAGTGGTGTTCACAAGTTGTCGGGGGTGATGTTTTTGCCAACTCAGCTCTCGACGATGCGATTCTCAAGAAGGGCGGCGCGTGCGAGACAATCCAGGTCGTCGTCTGTGACCGTCGGCAGGAACCGCTTCCGGAAAATTTCCTCATGTAGAATGCCCGCGATGGCGACCAGAGGAGCGGCGATGAGCACGCCTAACAAACCGAAGGCCGCGACCGTGAGGAGCATGGAAAAAATCACGGCCACGGGATGCAGGTTCATGCCGCGGGACATGATGAGCGGTAAAATCACATTTCCCTCCAGCGCCTGGACTGCGGCATAGGCGAGGAGGACCCACACTGGTGTCAGGCCACCCGCGCCGAACGCGAGCAGCAGCGCGGGGATGAGAGTGAGGAGCGGGCCCAGAAAGGGAATGGCTGAGAGCAGGAATGCGAGCAGGCCGAGCATGATCGCGTCACTAAATCCGAAGATGGGCCACATGAGCAGAAAGAAGAGGGAGCCGATCGTCAACATGCTGAGCAGGACGGACACGGCCCAACGGGGGACAAACCTTGCGATGCGCTGCATGATCGCCAGGGTTCGGACGTGGTGACGCTCCGGCACGACGGAAAACAATGCCCCGAAGATGGGGCGGGGATTCATCAGGGTAAAGATCACTCCAAAAAAGACGGTCACTAGAACAATCAGCATCTCGGTGGTGTTGAGCGCCGCTCCCCTGATCTGACCGAACACGCCTTTGACCATCTCGCCCAGACTGGAACGGAGGGATCGATCCCCGTTCTCTGGTATCGGCGGGGTCTCAGCCGACTGAGGCGGTTCGGGCCGAACGGGCTCCACGGCGGGTGGAGCAGGCGCCTCCCCTTCGGGCGTCTCCCGGACGATCTCGGCGCTGACTTCATCCTGGAGCTTTTCTTCGGAGATCACGGCTTGCTGCTCCATCTTGATCAGAGGCTTCTGAAGCCGCTCCCAATAAGCGGGCAAATTTTCCAACAGGGAGGTCACCGCCTGCTTCAGCGGATGAACCGTTGCCCAGACGGCGAGTGTGCCGAGCGATAACAGTCCCACCAGGACGAGGCCAGTCGCCCGTTTTCTACCTCCGGTCCAAGCCCGCAGGCGCGCGACGATGGGATTCGCAGACAGGGTGATCAGGACAATGAGGAGAAAGGACAACAGTATTGGCGACAGTAGCGAATAGATCTGGATCAGGGCATACAAGGCTGCCGCGAACACCACATAGAAGGCGATTGAGCGGGAGCTGTATTCGCGCTCGGAAGCGGCGGGTTTGTCGGGCTCCATATTCGTTCTTGTGGGGGGTGGCTTCGGTAAGTTAGATGCATCCAGCTTAACCAGTCACCACCTGGGAGCGATGGGGTCTTTTCCCCATCTCCGCGATGTGGCGGTTCCTGCTTGGATCGACGACGCTATCTTGAAAGAACGGTCAATATTTATACATTATGATGTGCGAACCGCACTCAAATCTACCTTACTGCGGCCGAAGCGCGGGGAGTGTCTCGCATCGCGGGGGAGACCGGACGCAAGCAAAGTCAGGTGATTCGGGAAGCCATCGTCCAGTATTTGTTACGCCTTGGCTCCCAAGACCGTCTGAGCCGGTTGCGGAAGGCGCGTGGGATGTGGAGTGACCGGGAAGAATGGACGGCGCTTTGCAACGGATAGAATATCTCTGGGTGCAAGCGTGCGAGACCGGCTTTGCCTTTCGTCGCATCATTAATCTGAGGCTGGCGCAAACTCTGCGACACCATGGAGTCACGGATTTTGTCAACTCCAACGAAAAGGACTTTGCCGATCAAGGGTTTGCCAGAGTTTGGAATCCGCTGACGGCCTGAAAACCAGTGCTGGGATTGATTACTCAGGGCGCGGGGTGGCGGAGGAAGGTGATGAGGTCGGCGAGGTCTTGGGGGGTGAGGGTGGCTTCGAGGCCTTCGGGCATGAGGGAGAGGCCGGTGGATTGGAGGGTGGTGATCTCGTCGCGGCGGAGGGTGCGGGTGGTGGCGTCGGGGAGCTTGAAGGTGAGGCTGGCGCCGGCTTCTCCGGCGAGGAGACCGAAGAGTTGCTGGCCGTTTTTGAGGGTGGCGAGATAGGCGTGGAAGCCGGGCTGGATGTCGAGGTTGGGATCCAGGATGTTGGCGAGGATTTTTTCGGGCTCGTGGGCAGCGACGGAGCTGAGGTGGGGGCCGATGGCGAGGCCTTCGGTGCCGTGCTGGTGGCAGGCGGCGCAGGCGCGCTGGTAGATGGCGTGGCCGCGGGCTTTGTCGGCGGGGAGCTTTAGGGCGGGGAGGTGTTTTTCGACGACGCTGGCGCGGGTGGGTGAGGAGGCGGTGTCGAAGACTTTGGCGGCGCGCTGTTTGAGGGCTTTGTCGGAGTGGTTCAACAGGGCGAGGCGGCGGGTGGGGTCGATCTCGGCGGGGCGGAGGGTTTTGGATTCGATGGCGGCGAGGAGGGCGCGGGTCCAGGCGGGGCGGGTGGTGAGGGTGTCGAGGGTCTGGCTGCGCTGGGTGGGGGTGAGGGTGGGCCAGAGGGCGAGGGTGGTGGTGGCGAAGGCGGGTTGACCGGCGGCGACTTCGGCGAAGGTGGTGAGGAGGGTGTGCCAGGATTCGCTCTGGAGTTGGGTGCGGAGGCTTTGGGCGAGGAAGTCGAGCGCGAGGGTGCGGGTGGGTGGGTGAAGGCCGAGGACGGTGGCGGCGAGGGTTTGTTTTTGGAGGTCGGTGGTCGGGTTTTCGAGTTGGGTGCGGGCGGCGGTGATGATGAGGCGGTCCGAGTCGCGCAGGAGGCTGGACAAGCGGTCGTCCGGGGAGGCGGCGATGAGGCTGGCGGGGGTGTCTTTTTCCAGGTCGCGAAGGAAGGCGGCCCAGAGCTGCCAGCGGGCGGTGTCCTCCAGGGTGGAGTCGGTGGCGATCGCGGGGGCGATGAGGGTGGCGAGGACTTCGCGATCGGCAGTCTTGATGGCGAA
>JBIIUD010000489.1:0-3621 GCA_044340175.1 Verrucomicrobiaceae bacterium | reverse complement strand
GTGGCTACCGCATCAAAGCCCTGCTCCAACGCCCAATCCAGCAGCACACCAAACTTCATTTCCCGATTGCACATCACATCCGGATTCGGCGTGATGCCACCTTGATAGCCTTCCAAGAGATACTTCACCACCCGCTCACGATACTCCCTCATCAGATTCACCACCTCGAAAGGAATGCCCAACTGCTCCGCGACCGCTCGCGCATCGACGATGTCTTCCTCCCACGGGCACTCCCCGATGATGCCTTCCTCGTTGATCCAATTTTTCATGTAGGCCCCACTCACCTCATGGCCCTCCCGCACCAGCAAGGCCGCGGCCACGCTGCTGTCCACCCCACCTGACATTGCCACCAAAATCTTCATGCCCCATCCATAAATCAAACCCAGCCCCCCGCAACTCCTCCCCCACCATCTTCCGCTAGACACCCACCCCTTCCTCCCCGTAAAACTCTCCATCTCGATTCACTCCTCCGCTCATCACATGCCCACCACCTTCTGCCCTGAACTCGTCGGCTCCATGTCTCAAGGCGCCGCCGGCAACCCGACCGTCGCTATGGTCGAAGCCGCCTTTGCCCATCACGGTCTCGATTGGCGCTACATCAACATGGAAGTCGCCCCCGCTGACCTCCCTGCGGCGGTTCAAGGAGCCCGCGCCCTCGGCTTTCGCGGTTTCAATCTCTCCCTTCCCCACAAAGTCACCGTCATCCCGCTGCTCGATGGTCTCGGGCAATCCGCTGCCCTCATGGGTGCCGTCAATTGCGTCGTCCGCCGGGGCGACCAATTAATTGGCGAAAACACCGACGGCAAAGGTTTCCTGGCCTCGTTACAAACCCTCGTCGATCCAGCTGGCAAAACCGTCGTCCTCTTCGGAGCCGGTGGAGCGGCCCGCGCCATTGCTGTCGAGCTCGCCCTCGCCGGTGCCGCTAGCCTTCTCATCGTCAATCGCGATCCCGCACGCGGCACCGAACTCGCCCATCTCATCGCCTCAAACACCGCTACCCAGGCTCGCCACCTTGCCTGGTCACCCTCTTTTCACCTGCCCCCAGAGGCCGATATCGTCATCAACGCCACCTCCATCGGCCTCTATGATGAGACTGCCGCTCTCGACCTCGACCCCGATAGCCTTCAGCCCACGATGGTTGTCTCCGATGTCATCTTCAATCCTGCCCGCACCCGTCTGCTGCGCGATGCCGAAAACCGTGGCTGCCGCACCCTCGACGGTCTCGGCATGCTGGTGAACCAAGGCGTCATCGGCATCCATTATTGGACTGGCCTTGACCCCGATCCCGCCGTCATGAAGAGCGCTCTCCAATCTGCCTTGCACGGCGTTTGATTCACCCTCGTTCACTTCAACGTCTGCAACCACGCCACGAGGTCCGCGAGGCCCTGCGGCCCGATGGTGGCGGCGAGGCCGGGCGGCATGAGGGAGTCTTTGAGTTCCTCCTTCTTGACGATGCTGGCCTTTTTGACGGTGGTGGACGCCCCACCCGCCATGCGGAGCGTGAGTTCCGCATCCGTTTCACTCACGACGTAGCCCATGACCATTTGACCTTCCTTCGTCGTCACGTTTTGGCCGACGAAGCTGTGCTCGATGGCGGCGCTGGGGTAGAGGATGGCGGTGAAGAGGCCGTCCTGGCTGAGCTTCGCGCCGATTTGCGTGAGATCGGGGCCGAAGTCGATGAACTGGCCTTTGACGCGGTGGCAGGCCACGCAACCGGCCTGCGTGAACATGGCCTGGCCTTTGGCGGCATCGCCCTTCAGCTTCATGAGTTCGGGCAGTTGGGGGAAATTGGCCAATCCTTGCGCCGCGGGCAGCGGCAGTTCGCGGGCGGCTTGATCGCGCAAACCGGCATCGGTGCTGCGACTGAGCGCGAGAGCGGCCTGATCTTTGAATTCGGGCGGCAATTTGCCTTCCGACTGCCATTTCAGGATGGCGCGACCACCTTCGCCGCTGAGTGCGAGGGCATCGATGAGCACGCGGCGCACGTCCTCGCGCTTCTCCGGCCAGAAATGCTGGTTCATGACCGCCACCGCCGCGCGATCACTCACGCGACCGAGCGCCGCGATGAGCGCCTTGGCCGATTTCGCATCCGCATCCTTCAAAAAGCGCAACGCGCCATCCCGGTTCGCCGCGATGAGCCGCGCCGCGTTCACCGACTCCGGCGCGTTCGGGTTGGCGCTGATGAAATCAAGCATTTCCTTCTCAAAGCCCGTCAGGTTCAGCTTTTCGACTAGCGCCACAAACTCCGGCTTCCCGACCACCGGCTTCAAAAGCGAGTCGAGTCGCGCTTTGTCCTCGGGGTTCGAGGTGATGGCGTTGCGGTCGAGCAGCGCGGTGGCTGCGAGAGCGGTTTCGGTATCGGCTTTGAGGAAGATGGTCAAAGCGGCGGCGGAGACTTCGGCGGGGTGTTTGTAGGAGAGGAGTTGGAGGGAGCGGAGTTTGCGAGAGATGACTGGGCTTGGACTGTAAGCCTTTGAACCATGATAAACGATCGCCTCTTCAAGGCGCTTTGCTGAAGTGCCTGCACGTCCACGAACGACTAACTCACCCATATTTCCAAGAGCAGACCCTTTTCGCCATGCTAGATCGGCTTCGTCCAACTGATCTAGGTCGCTGAGTGCCTTGTAGAGAGCTTCCCATTTGTTTTCGGCTCCGATCCCGACTGCTTCAATGAAATAGCGGTCTTGTGGTTGATTGCTTGCCGATGCTTCGCCGAGGAGTCGGGCAGCTTCAGCCGATTCATCAAACCTCAACGCAATCGCAGCTTCGCGGCGTACGGCGGGTGATGGGTCGGTGACGACCTTCGCGATGACTTCGCGGAGCTTTTCGGGCTGTTTTTGCTGCCAGAGCTGGCGGGCCGCACGGAGGGCGGTGATGCGGAGGTTGGGATCGGTGTCTGCAAGGGCGGACTCCAAGGAGTGAGGGCTTCCAGCCATCACAGCCCCGGTGCCGACGGCTAGAAGCCGTCGCTCCTTGGCGGCAAGCACCCAAAGCGCGCGCGCACGATGCTGCGCAAGCACATTGGTGTCCTCGAAGAGCTTCGTGAGCTCTTGCTCTCCGTCCATCTTCATCAACGCCTCCCACGCGAGATACCGCGCGGACTCATTCGGCGACTTCAAAGCCTCCATCGCAGCCTCTGGCGAATCGAATTTGAAATCTGAGATTTGAAATTTCAAATGCGACGGCTTCGTCAAGCGGAACAACCTCCCACGTGTCACATCACCCATCCCATGCCCACCGACGCCGGGGTCATACCAGTCGGCGACAATTAAGCTGCCATCGGGGGCGACGGCGATGTCGCTGGGGCGGAACCAGCGGTTCTTGCTTCCTTCGAGGAGGTTGACGATCTCGGCTTTGTAGCCAGCGCCGTCGGGCTGGGTGATGTAGCCGCGGACGACGTTCGGGCCGGCGTCGCAGTGAATCGGCTGGCCGTGGAAGATGCTGGGCAAAAGATCGCCTTCATAGACCTGCATGCCGGTGGGGCTGCCGGCGCCGGTCATGAGCATGTTCGGGACGACGCCGGGATCGTTTTGATGCCAGTGACGCTGCGGGATCTCGCTTTCCCAGCCGATGCGCGGTGTCTGCCAGCCTGCGCCGGTCATTTCGTCGGCGTAGCCGTAG
>JBIIUD010000486.1:0-3624 GCA_044340175.1 Verrucomicrobiaceae bacterium | reverse complement strand
CGCCCCATCTTCACGATCTTGCCCTACACGGACCACGTTGAGTGGGTGATTCCAGGCAAGCCTCTGCTTTATGCGACCGTCATGCCGCGTTCTGGTGGTGCAACGCCGCTGGTGGTGACGACGTATGAAGGTCGCCCAACGCATCTTCAGGGCAACACGTTGCACACCCTGGGCGGCGGTATCGATACCTTCGCGCAGGCTTCCATTCTTGATCTTTATGATCCAGAGCGCTCTCAACGCCCCCTCATTGGCGGCAAAGCTGCAGATTGGTCGCGTGCCAATGCCGTGTTGAAGAAAGTGATCAATGAGTCCAAGAAAGACCAGGGAGCTGGTCTTGCGATCGTGATTGGCGAATCGCAATCACCCACGGTTTCACGTCTTCTCGGCCAACTCAAAGCGCTTCACCCTCAAGCTACCTTCGTCCGTTACGAAGCTCTTTCGGGCGGTGCTGAGGCCGAGGCTCACAATCTTGTGCTCGGTGAAGGCGTCCGGTCCGTCTATCATTTGGGCAAGGCCAAGCGCATACTCGCCTTGGATGCCGATTTCTTGGGTCTCGATCCGGTTCAGGGTGATCACGTCAAAGAATTCGCCAAACACCGCAGTCACGACAAAGCGGGAGGTGAGATGAATCGTCTCTACACGCTGGAGAACCGTTTTACGGTGACTGGTGGCATGGCTGATCATCGCAAACCTTTGGCAGCCAGCTTGATACCTGTGGCGGCTGCTGTCATTGCTGCCGAACTGGGGGAGGTATCCGCCAAAGCTCTCGCCGCCACGGCACCGGCTTCACTCACGGACTGGCTCAAACCTGCCATCGCTGACTTGAAAGAAAACATGGGGTCATCCCTTGTATTGGCTGGTTCACGATACGGCAAAGAAGTTCATGCGCTTGTCGCTGCGATCAACAATGCGCTCGGCGCTTACGGCAAGACCGTTGATCTGGTGAAGGGCGATGCTGACGTGGCCTCAGCCACCTTCAAGAATCTGTCAGAGGGCGTCGCAGCGGGCAAAATCAAAACGATCGTTTCTCTAACGCCCTCGAACATCCTCTTTGATGCCCCGAATTCGGGCGCGTTTGGAAAGGCGATACGGGACAATAAAGTCGCGCTGATTCATCTCGGCACAGCCACGAACTTCACTGCTCGCAAAGCGGGGCTGCACATTCCTGCGGCTCACTACTTGGAGTCCTGGGGAGATGCACGTGCCGCAGACGGCACCTATTCCATTGTGCAACCCATGATCCAGCCCCTTTATGATGGGGTGAGTGAAGTGGAGTTGCTGCTGGCGCTGCTAGAAAAAGCAAAGATCGGGCCTGATGAATCCACCGAGGCACCAGCTGAAGGCACTCCTCCGGCGGTTACGGCCTACGACGCCGTCAGGGAAACCTTTTTCGCTATTACTGGCGGAGTGAAAGAAGACGTCTGGAACGTTTCCTTGCGGGACGGTTTCCTGAAGGGCTCCACCTACACCGCAGCGCAGCCTGTGGTTAACTCGAGTGCTCTTACCAGTCTCTTAGCTGAAGTCAAAGCACCTGCAGTGCCTGATGCAGGCTCCTATGAAGTGGTGCTGACACCTTCGTCGAGTCTTTGGGATGGCCGTTACAGCGGCAACGCTTGGCTGCAAGAGGCGCCCGATCCCGTCACTAAATTGACATGGGACAACGCCGCTTGGATTGGCTCAAAAACCTTTCGTGATCTGGGTCTCAAAGAAGGCCAATTGGTCACTGTTAGCGTCAACGGCGCTGAACTGACTCTGCCTGCTCTGGAAGCTCCCGGGCACGTCACCCATTCGATTTCGATCGCCCTTGGCTACGGCCAGAAAAACCTGGGTTATGTTGGCTCCGACAGCCATGGCAAAGGCCGCGGCTTCAATGCCTACCCGCTCCGCAAGGACGCCAGTTTTGTCCTCACGGGGGCCAAGTTGACTCCGACAGCCGATGTTTACGAACTGGCCATCACCCAGGAGCAAAACACCATGGAGGGCAGGGCGCTTTATCGTGAAGCCACGCTCACCGATTTCAATAAGCCCGATTACACCTCGCAAACGGGCATGGATTCCCACATTCCACCGAACATTTCCCTCTATAAGGGTCGCGTGGGAGTGAAGTCTGAAACGAACCCCGAAGGCTTCGATTATGAGATCGAGCATCAGTGGGGCATGACGATCGATCTCAGCAAATGCCTGGGCTGCACTGCCTGCGTGGTGGCTTGCCAATCTGAGAATAATATCCCAGTGGTTGGCAAGGACCAAGTCCGCAAGGGACGTATCATGCAGTGGATCCGCATGGATCGCTACTTTGCCACCAACGAATGGGGTGACAAAATCGATCCAGACACCGGCAAACTTCCGGTGTCCGACGACGTCCATATCGATCCTACACCTGAGCAACTTGAATCTGCAGAGATGGTCATGCAGCCAGTCGCCTGTCAGCAGTGCGAATCCGCACCCTGCGAAACGGTTTGCCCCGTGAATGCCACGGTCCATACCGAGGATGGCCTCAACGCCATGGCTTACAACCGCTGCATCGGCACACGTTACTGCGCCAACAACTGTCCTTACACGGCGCGTCGATTCAACTGGTTCGACTATAACAAGCGCCCGCTGGATGAGCTTTATTGGGGCCCCCTTTCAACACCTGAAAAAACCGGCGTTCGTGAAAGCGTGAAGCTTCAAAAGAATCCGAACGTTACGGTGCGCATGCGCGGCGTCATTGAAAAGTGCACCTACTGCGTGCAGCGCCTCGAGTCGGCCAAGATTCAACAGAAACAAAAGCAGCGCGACTCCAAAGACTTCCGCATCCCCACTGACACGGTCAAAGTCGCTTGTCAGCAGGCCTGCCCGGTGGAGGCGATTGAATTCGGTGACCTCGCCGATCCTAAATCATCCATCGTCAAATCCAAGGCATCGCCCCGCAGTTACGAAATCCTCAAGTACATCGGTACCCGTCCGCGCACCAGCTATCTGGCACGACTCCGCAATCCAAACCCGAAAATGCCCGGGGCAGATAAGATTGCCGTCTGGAGCGCTAAGCAAATCTAAGCCTTTTCCATGGAAGCACACGCCCACGCATCCGCATCGACCCCGAGCCAGCCGCGCATTTTGGAGCGCGAACCGCTGGTCCTCAACAATCGGTCGTACTCCTGGATCACCAACCGCATTTGCGGTATCGTGGAGAACAAGCAGCCCGCTCTTTGGTGGTTCTTGTTCATCCCTTCGGTGATCTTGACTGGAGTCACGGCTTTCTGCTTCACTTACCTTATCTCGACTGGGGTTGGCGTTTGGGGGCAGAAACAGCCAGTGGACTGGGCTTGGGACATCACAAACTTCGTGTTCTGGATCGGTATCGGTCACGCAGGCACCTTGATTTCAGCCATCCTGTTCCTGACCCGTCAAAAATGGCGGACTTCGGTGAACCGTGCTGCTGAGGCCATGACCCTGTTCGCCGTCATGTGCGCAGGTTTGTTCCCTGCATTCCACGTCGGCCGTGTCTGGATGGTTTGGTTCTTGGCTCCGATTCCGAATGCCAATGCTATCTGGCAAAACTTTAAGTCTCCCCTTCTTTGGGACGTGTTCGCCGTTTCGACGTACTTCACCGTTTCTGTCATCTTTTGGTTCATCGGCCTG